>NZ_BAAADJ010000056.1 GCF_039522365.1 Bacillus carboniphilus
TCAAAAAAGATTTGTCTAAGAATATTCCTCTCCATAAATTGAAAATACCACAGCCCAAAAGACTGCGGTAGACCCAAAATTTATACTTTCTTATCTTTTAAAAAAAGCACTCTCTTCAAAGAGTGCTTGTCCTATTATTTCGTTGTCTGACGATTCATGGCTTGCATCATCTGATTGATTTTCTTTTGAGATGGCTTTTGACCCATTTGTGTCATCATCATACGAAGCATTTGTTCGTTAATAGGTGGGTTTTTCTTTAAATAGTCCATCATGTATTTTCTCGCGATGAAAAAGCCAAGTGCCACACCTGCGAGTAGAGCGATTACTCCCACTAGAGTATACATCCACCACATAAAACGTTTCCTCCTTCATGTTGTCTATGTTACAGTGTACTAAACCAAAAGTGATTATACAATATTTAATAACCTAATTCCTACTCTTTATATATATTTTCTTTCTCTCCAAGGCTTTAACCATCCATAACGCTCATTTTCTAAGTCAATTGCCAAGAAATTATCCATTTTACGGAGTAGGTCAAAAAAGATAGATTCTACATCTTGATCGCCTTCAGCCCAAATAGAGATTTTATGTTCCGCTAATTCCATCCTAGCAAATTCCTTCTCTTTCCCATCCTTATGTACCCAATAGATATTTCCTTCATTTTGAAGAGGATCCTTTCGCTTCAGGCCTTCTTTCAACAACTGGTGCATCGGAAGAATCGGAATCTTTTTTGTAATATATTGAATTTGTCCTTCTACAATTTCTTTAAATTCACCTTCGGACATACTGTATTCACGGAAAAGGCCATAGAATTTCTGTTCTCTTCCATAATAATAACTAGCCACTTCTTCTTCAATCCGGTACAAGTCATATTGACGCAATAGAGTTTCCCCCTCACCTCTATTTTTCTTCTCTATATTGTATATGACGAATCTTTTAAAATATGTTGGTTTGTGTTCAAATCTTTCACTAATTTTGTCGAATATACTAAATTTTCTATCTATTACTAGAATACACCATATATTGACAGAATGCCTAGAAAATTCTTTATTAGCGCAAAAAAATAAGCACATCCTACGTCAAAGACGGGATGTGCTTATACATAAGAGTAATTTATGAAAGCATGGCTTTTACTTTAGATACCACATTGTCTACAGTAAATCCATATTCAGCCATTACTTTTTCTCCAGGAGCAGATGCACCAAAGGTATGGATACCAAGTACATCCCCTTCATCTCCTACATAGCGATGCCAACCTAGCGGAGTAGCCATTTCGATGCCTAGGCGTTTCTTTACGGCCTTTGGAAGAACAGATTCTTTATAAGATTCTGGTTGCTCTTCGAACTTATCCCATGCAGGCATACTTACTACTGAAGCATGAATGCCGTCCTTTTCAAGAACTTCTTGTGCTTCAACCGCTAAGCTCACTTCACTTCCAGTTGCAAGTAAAAGAACATCTGGCGTTTCTTTATTAGCTGGTGATACGACATAAGCTCCTCTTGATACACCTTCGTCAGCAAGTTCAGCTGTTGTTTTAAGTGTAGGTAGGTTTTGACGAGACAGTACGAGTAAAGTTGGACGATCCTTCGATGTGAGTGCTGTTTTCCACGCTGCTTTCACTTCATTCGCATCAGCTGGACGTAATACGGTTAGGTTTGGCATTGCACGCAATGATGGGAGTTGTTCGACTGGTTCATGAGTTGGCCCATCTTCCCCAACGGCAATACTATCATGTGTTAGTACATAGGTTACGGGAACACCCATTAACGCTGATAAGCGAATGGCAGGTCTTAAGTAATCAGAGAACACAAAGAACGTTCCGCCGAAAACGTGTAGTCCACCATGTAAGGCCATTCCGTTTAATGCGGCTGCCATTCCGAATTCACGAACTCCGAACCAAATATTTCTTCCTTGGTAGCTATCCGCACTAAAATCATCAGATCCTTTGATCATCGTCTTGTTAGAACCAGCAAGGTCTGCAGAACCACCAAATATAGATGGTACATTTTGAGCTAGTGCGTTTAGAACATCACCAGATGACGAACGTGTCGCAACGCCTTTTCCTACTTCATATTCTGGTAGGTTCTGATCCCAGTTTTCAGGAAGCTCGTGTTGAATCCCTTTCTTCAACTGCTCAGCTAATTCTGGATATTTTTTCGCATATTCATCAAATAATTGGTTCCATTTAGCTTCTTCTTGCTTTCCTTTTTCTAATACTGTGGATTTAAATTGGCTATACACTTCATCAGGAACATGGAATTCTTCTTCAAATTCCCACTTGTACGCTGCCTTTGTTACTTTTAATTCTTCACTCCCTAGCGGAGCTCCATGTGCTCCGGAAGTACCCGCTTTATTCGGTGAACCGTACCCAATAACGGTTTTTACCTCAATCATAGTTGGTCTTGACGTATCTGCCTTTGCTTCTTCAATCGCTTTGGCAATGGTTTCTAAGTCCGTTCCATCCTCTACACGAAGGTATTGCCAACCATATGACTCAAAACGTTTTTTGGTATCTTCAGAGAAAGATTTATGTAAGTCTCCGTCTAATGAAATGTCATTAGAATCGTATAACACAATTAAACGACCTAACTTTAAATGACCTGCAAGGGAAATAGCTTCTCCAGCTACACCTTCCATTAAGTCTCCGTCACCACAAATTGTATATGTATAGTGGTCAATAATTTCCATATTATCTTGGTTGTATTTAGCAGCTAGATGTCTTTCAGCCATGGCCATCCCAACAGCCATCCCGATTCCTTGACCTAATGGCCCCGTTGTTGCCTCAACACCTGGTGTATGTTTGTACTCAGGATGTCCTGGTGTTCGGCTACCCCATTGACGGAAGTTTTTGATATCATCCATTGTTACATCATAACCAGATAAATGTAACAAGCTATATAAAAGCATGGATCCATGACCAGCTGATAAAACAAAACGGTCTCTGTTAAACCAAGATGGGTTTTCTGGATTGTGGTTCATGTAACGAGTCCAAAGAGCATATGCCATCGGAGCAGCCCCCATTGGCATTCCAGGGTGACCAGAATTGGCTTTTTCAATGGCATCAATGGTTAATGTACGAATCGTATTGATGGCGAGTTGGTCATTTTCATTAAACATAGTTCAGCATCCTTTCCTACTCAAGAATGAATCTTTTTTATTATTGTACAATAAATCCCTACCTAGTTTCCCTTATGTTGGGAATGACTATGCCAAAAATAAATCAGAAAAGGGATACAAGTTTGTTTTGTATCCCGACTTCTTAATGTAGCTTATTTTTCTTTTTTCTTTCTTTTAGTTTTTCTGGTGTCACATCGTTTCCATTTGGATCTACGATTGTCACATTATCTAGTGTATTCAGCATAGAAGAACGAAAGACTTGTAAATATTCTTTACGAAGTGCTGTTTGCTCTTTTGCTTCTTTTTCTGTAAGTCCTGAAGACTTTGCTTTTTTTGCGAGCTCATTTATCCGATTAAGTTTATGCTTTGGTAACATAGTCATCGCTCCTTTTCTTTGCTCCCTGAGCGCATGACCCTATGATACTAAATGAAGTAATAGAATACAACTATTGAGATTCACTCTTTGTTTCTTCATATTCTTTATGTCTTCTATGAACCGTTGCTTTTGACACTTCATAACCAAGACCTCTCAAGGTTGCTGCGATTTCTTGAAATGTTAGTTTATGTTCTCTAAGCCTAACAATTTCTTCAATGGGCACCTCAATCTTCTCTCTTCCAGGTGCTTGGTCCACATTCTTCAAATTTCGACTAGGATTAAATCCTTTTTCCATAGCCGCTTGCATACCTCTACTGATTTTTACATTCTTTAGTTTCCGTTGATACTCTTCTACTAATGAAATGATTTGTAGAACGAGGGAATCACCTTCTGAGATTTCAAGTTCCCCTCCATGATGTAGAGAGTAAATCGTTACCCCTTCTCTTTTAAGAAAATGAAGTAACACGATTCTGGCATTTCCTCGACCAATTCGAGTTTCGTCTTGTATAAAAAGTGTATTTGCCTTTCCTCTTTTAACAAGGTCCAATATTTTAAAGAATCCTTCACGGTCTACATCGTATCCACTGTGCTGTTCTTTAATAACTTCAACTACTAGTGAGCTTTTTTGCTTGGCCCAATCTACTAATTCTCTCTCTTGTCGTTCTAGTGAAGTTTCTTGAGATTCCTTCGTTGTACTTACTCGGCAGTATATAATGGCTTTTTCCATGATGTAATTACTCTCCTGATGATGCTAAATATTGTATATCTCCGTATTTTTCTACAGGGATGACGATTTGATCTCCCGGTTTGATACTATTTACATCAATGTTATTCATATCTTCCACCCATGCAATGAAACTTTGAATAGAGTGATTCGCTTCTTCTTGATAGGTAGAGGCAATTTCCCATAATGTGTCACCTTTATTAATAGTGATAGATTGATAATTGTCTGCTGACGTTTCTGCTGTTAATTGTATGTAAACAAATGCTAAGATCCAAGCAAAAAGTAAAAATAAAATGGAAAATGAATGCTTTTTAATAAATGTAGTCATGTTTCTAAAACTCCTTTGCGAATGTTTGTTCGGTATTATCATAATACGAACATACGTTTTAGTCAACAGAAAATTCGAACTTATGTTTGTATATTTTTTCGACACATGCTATAATTGTTCCAAGAATTACTAAGAGGTGTCGGACTATGACGAAGCTTTCAAAGAGGCAACAGGATATATTAGAGTTCATAAAAGGCGAAGTTAAAAGTAAAGGCTATCCACCATCCGTTCGTGAAATTGGAGAAGCTGTAGGTTTAGCATCCAGTTCTACTGTGCACGGCCATTTGGCTCGACTAGAGAGTAAAGGACTCATCCGTCGAGACCCTACTAAACCTAGAGCCATAGAAGTGCTAGAATTAGAGGAAGATAGCATCCCTAGAAATGAAGTTCGTAACGTACCCATCGTAGGTAAGGTTACAGCAGGTCAACCTATCACAGCTATCGAGAATGTTGAAGAATACTTTCCATTACCTGAACGTCTTGCTCCTCGTGATGAACAAGTATTTATGCTTGAAATTATGGGTGACAGTATGATTGAGGCTGGAATTCTAGATGGGGACTATGTTGTTGTAAAACAACAGAGCACGGCGCGTAATGGAGAAATTGTTGTCGCAATGACTGAAGAAGACGAAGCAACGGTTAAGCGTTTCTTTAAAGAGAAAGACCATATTCGACTTCAACCAGAAAATCCAACAATGGATCCAATTATCGTTCGTAACGTATCTATTCTTGGAAAAGTAATAGGCGTATATCGTCATATTCACTAGATATGAAAGAATCTCCCGAAACCTTTCAATAGGTCCGGGAGATTTTTTTGTCGTTAGTCCTTGATTCCCAACTGGAAATCTATTTAATTTCACTATTTAGTAATAAAATGATAGAATAAAAGAAGTTCATGCATCAAGGGGGTTACCTTATGCCAGTTCTCTGGATTATCATCGGAGTTTTTGTTGCTATTTTATTATTATCAGTTGTCCTTGAGATTTATATAAAGAAAACAAACAAAAAATTTATCGCTGATCGTCGACGTAAAGAGAAAGATCAAGAACATCTAAGCGAACACGACCCACGTCGTATGTTTTAATGTTATACACCTTCCAAGTGAGGGTGTTTTTTTTCGGATACCTTTTAATGTACAGAAGAAGAATGGACGAAAAAGAGGCTTTCCCAAGAACTAGTTTTTTGTAAAAATAGTAGAACGTGTATCTTGCTAATAGAAGCCTCTCTCGTTGTATCATTCTTTATGTCTTTGTATTTCCTCTCTATCCACTGCCAATGGTCCTTGCTCCAGCCATTCAAAGGCAATCATTAAATTGATCCCGTCTTCCCCGAATTTCAAAACTTCCGCGAGTAGACGTGAAAAATCGATTGCTAAGTCACTTCTCAAACTCTCTGAGATAGCCATCCCATAGTTTCCAATCCCCGAATAGTTCATAAGGGAAAAATGAAACAAAATAAGCTTGTCTGAAAAGGGTGATTCAGGTGAATCTGTTATTTCCTGTTCAAGTGACACGGGAACAGGAAGGGATTGTTGCGCTAAGTAATCACTAAAGATTTTCACGTGTTTTATGGAGATATCTTTCCCTCTTAAGATGTAATTTCTTATTTTTTTTGACTTTACAACTTGGCTAAAGGCAGTTGCTAAAGCTGCTCCAAGTTGATTGGTTTGAATATTTGAATACAGGTTTGTAATCTCTATTCCATTTAATGGCCTTTTATTTAATCCTTCTAAAAGGAAGGATTGCTTATGTACATACTCAACTTTTTGAGGATACGGGATAGTAGGTGGCCTAACTTGGATACCTTTCTTTAATAAAATCTCTGTGACTTCATCATTCAATTGGACTGTTGATTTTAATGCCTTTGAAAAGAATGAAAGAATGTCTTCACGATAAATATTTGGAATGACGTTTGAATATACCGAGAGCCCACCTTTTGACATCATTTTTAAATAATGTAGGCAAAAGGGATCAGAAAATAGTCTTTTCGCATTTGGATTTACATCCTTTTCTATTGAAAATCCATCGGGTATTGGAATCTTTTCATCTGTAAAAATTCCATGTATGATGTCAATGTGCTGCTGGGATAAATCGATAGCATGTTGTACAACATGTTTTACATCGCTATCTTCAATAAAAGACAGCAAGTATGTAAACACACAAATTGACATACTATCTGCTATATATGTTCTCCATAAGAAAGAAACTTCTGAAGCTGTTAGTTTCATGTGATTATGTTGTATATCCATGAATTTACCCCCCACCTATTTACTAGGTGATAATATTCCCTATATAAAAAGGAAATATTATGGTTTTTACATGTATAGGGCTTTATTCAC
Organism: Bacillus carboniphilus; assembly: GCF_039522365.1. Lineage (GTDB taxonomy): Bacteria > Bacillota > Bacilli > Bacillales > JC228 > Bacillus_BF > Bacillus_BF carboniphilus. The sequence goes on from NZ_BAAADJ010000056.1 coordinate 6,884, forward strand.
TTTCTATGCATTACAAACTGTGACTGACTTCTTGTAAATTGATGACTCTTATAGAATGGTATTAGATGTTCTTCACAAAATAAACTAATCACATCTATGTGGGACAGTTTCCTAAGTAACCGTTCCATCAATTGTGTTCCTACATTCTGCCTTTGATATTCACTATGAACCACTACATCTTCAATATATGCACGAAATCGTCCGTCCGAAATTGCTCTGGCAAACCCGACTAGAACGCCATCTTTCCAGGCACCTACTGAAATAACATTCATTAACATACTCTCTATGTCTTCTTCTGATCTTTCATCCCACCAACCTGCATTCTGATATAAATCCTTTAAAAGCTTAGCTGGGATAGGTTTTTCTTTGTTAGTATAAAATTGGACCAAGACTAATCCCTCCGATATATTACTCCACAATTTCAATCTTCTTCGCACCCGCTTGACCTGGATAAGAATGGTTAATTCCTCCGTCTACTGTAACTTTTACAAAATCACCGACGTTAAAGGTTTCTACATTTGTAAAAGATACATAGGTTAGCATAATCATTTTCTCCTCTATATCCTGGATTTCCTTAATCGTCATATCCCGTATCTTATCAAACTCTTCCTTTGTTATATCTTCAGCGATGAGTAGCCTACCCTGGTTAACCTCAAGAATGTATCCTTTAAGAATGAGATTCGGTTCTGCATTATTTTCTATATTACATCCCACTAGGATTATCATTAAAAACACCAACCATATTCCTTTTAAATCATTTTTCATCATACCGCCCCCTTTAATACGACGAGGAACACACCTAAAAGTTTCCAAATACATTAAAAAAGTGCGATCAAAATCGGACCGCACTTTGTTTTGCAGTTACTGATTATCCTTTATGAACTGAACCCCTTCTTCTATCCACAGGTCTCGCCCTTGCTGTATGGCTTCGAAAGTGGGTTCTAAGAGAATGTCAGGTATTACCCCGTGTACATGGTGTTGGTCACCATCTAGCCCCTTTGTTTTAATGGCTGTAAAACTGATATAAATCCCGTCAAATAAAAGGAAACGGTTCTGGTAGCCTATTTGTCCAGCTGTCTGTTCACCGATGATTGTTCCTAACTGGTAGTCTTTGATTTGCCGCAAAATCGGATCTCCCCAATTCGAGGCTAAAAATACGATTTCTCCTTGAATGGTTGGCTCTTTTGGTTCTATCATCCACCCTAAATCCTTATAGTCTACGCCTTCTTGGTCTGGCAATATATTTTGAGGACTACGTATGTCTACAGATGGGATGGGTTCAGCAAATAAATGTTGCATAAATAAATAGGCCATTCCCTCATCTTCATATCTGGAATCAAATATGACCCCTTTAGCAGATTGGAGTAAGTCCACGTAATAAGCCAAACGGATTATATTGATATCCCCGTGTAGTGGAACATAAAAGATCCCCTCTTCAATCTCCTGAATACTTACCGATTGATTGAGTGTCACTGTGTTTTCTATCTCATAAATAGATGTATTTGTAAGGCTTTCATCGTTGCGTAAGACTTCAATCTCAGTAGATTCTCCGAATGGTCCTCTTACTAACATTAGTTCACCCAAAGCTGTCTTATGATGTTCTGGGCCTGAAATTTCCTGTTTTTGATGCGTCATTAACTCCATTACGGGAGTGCCATCTATGGAATGAACCATATCTCCAACTTTGGAATTGGCTGTCTAGCGCCTCTGTCACAATAATTTTTTCATCTACTTCTCTAACCCGAATAGGCAAAGAAAACATTCTAGAGTCATCCTTACCTGTAACAACTGCACCAGCGTCTTGAACGTTTTCTACTAACATTCTTAAAGTAGTTAAATAGTCTTCGTACGTCTGATCATGCAATGCCTCTGTTAAATATGGAGCAAGTTGGGCTTCCCAATTTACCTCAACTTCATCCCAATATGGATAAAAATGTTGAAAGATATTCCATGTAGTAATGATGCCGGATATCCGAGCGTTCTCATCTGTTGCATGAATACCATTTTGCTTTACATTTTTCAGTTCCTGTTCCAATTCTTCAAAAGCAGTAAATGTTTCTGAAGTTGTGCCTATGGTTTTCTCCTCCTCATTGATTGGTATCACAAGTGGTAAATAGAGATGCAAGTTATTTGATACCTCTTTATGAATGACCCATTTTTCCTTAGGAGGGACTTGTTCGGACAGTTGATTTTCTAATTCAAGGTTGCTTTTTATGACAACCCTATTGCTACTAGCATAAGGGTTTACATTACCTGTACTAGGTATTATTGTCATGTTCGTTTCCACTCCAAGGTGTTGCCAGAACAGGTAATTGGATGTGTTGTTTTCTTCAAAAATATCTTTAAATGAGTAGCCAACTTCTTTATTAGCAATCCTTACCGTAGGGGCTATTGGAGAGAATAAATCTTCGAGTGTCTCGTGCAACTCCTTTTTTGTTTTTGCATTTTTCACCTGCTCTACACCATACACCCCAAATGTATCCCAATCTAAGTCTGCTGCTTCATCACTGGGATGAAAATAGCGAACATATCCGTAGATTTTAGCAAAAGCTGTGATATTCCTGATTTTTTGTTCCTCTGTAAAGACTAACGGCTCTTGAGCACCATTTTTATTGATCACTATGAAGCTAGTGATTAGCAGAAGAACAATCAAACCAACAGAAATGTACTTATTTTTCACCCCATATTCCTCCTACCTATTGCCTTCAATAATTTGAATGGCGGCCTCCAGGTACTCATCTCTTCCTGCTTTTACAGCTTCAATTGACTGGTTCACAACGATATCTGGCTCTATACCTATCAGATGAAGCTGTGAACCATCAGCCTTTAACACTTCTGACCCGAGAAAGTAGACAATGATACTATCAAATAAATCAATTGCATTCAAATATCCATTTGCTCCTGCTGTCTGCTGACCTACAATAGTTCCAAGCTTTTGTTCCTTCGCAATATCTATAAAAACTTCACCCCATGCACTCGTAGCGTCCCTTGTTAAGAAAACAATTTCTCCTGTAAACTTGGGGCTCTTTGGTTGAAGTGGTTCTGCTGGTTCTGACAATTCAAAGTATTGGATATCACCTTGTTGGTCCGGTAATAAGTACTGCGGGTTTCTAGTAATACTGGTTACCGATGGTTCATCCATTATATGTTGAAAGTATTGAAGTGCAGATGCAGAAGGGTATTGTCTAACATCAAAGATAATCCCTTTTGCAGATGCTAATTCATCCACAAATTGAGAGAGTTGACTTTGTGTTATTTGTTTATCCATAGAAACAAGAAAAATTCCCTCTTGCACTTCCTGAATCGGATCTGTGTCCCAATCTAAGTAATAGGGTTCAGTAAAAGAAGCTGTATGTTTGGAAACCTCTTCGTCTCTAACTATCTCAATCTCAGCAGAGTCGTTTATGTTCCCCGTCACCAGTAAATACTCTGCAATACTTTCTTTATACTGGGCAGAACCCGAGGTTTCGTTCAGGTGTTTCTCGAACAAATCTTTGACAGGGAGACCATCTCTGGTTAAAAGTATATCTCCTAACTTGAAAGGGCTATCTTCCAACACCTCTGTAATGACAAGCTCACCTTCAATAAATTGAACACGAAAAGGTAATGTGAATGTTTTATTATCCAATCTAGTATATACCCTAGATCCGCCATCCTGTGCTTTTTCTACGAAGAGCTTGAGCGAGGTAACATAGTTATCATACGTTTCGTCATCTATGACTTTACCGATAAAAGTATGTAATTCTTCTTCCCATTTCACATCAACCACATCTAAGTAAGGATAAAAATGCTGATACATGTTCCAAACAATAACTACGCCAGAAATCCTAGCGTCCTCTTTTTCACTATTAATACCAGCAACCTTCAATTCATGTATCGCCTCTTTTAACTCTTCAAATGCAACCTGAGAATCCTGGGACCCTCCCATCGTACGATTTTCATCATCAACAGGAAGCACAAGAGGTACATATACATGAAGGCTATTGGAAATGGCTCTTTGTATAACCCAGTCCTCTCTATTTGGATACTGATCGAAAACAGGTTCAATAAGTGTAACCTCTCCATTATGATCTGTAAAAAATACACGTTTACTTTTATACACCCTGCTGTCTACAACCGGGAATAATTGATTTGTGTAACTCGTTTCTACTCCTTGGTTTTGCCAGAAAACATACTTCCCATCAGGACTTTCGTTCACAAGATCCCACTTGGAATACTCATCTTTTTCATCTAAAGCAAGTTCAATCGTAGGGGCAATCGGAAGAAATAATTCTTCTAATGTCTCTTTCAACTCTTTCGTACTTTTTGCATTTTTCACCTCTTGTACCCCATATACAGCAAAGGCATTCCAATCTAATCCAGATGCCTCATCGCTCGGGTGAAAATATCTAACATACCCATACAGCTTTGCAAACGTAGCAATATTTGACACCTTGTGCTCCTCCGTAAAAACCAAAGCTTCCTGGGGGCCATTTTTATTGATTGTAAAATAGCCGACAACTAATAGGATAACAATAATACCAATAGACAAATATTTATTTTTCATCTAGATCCCCCTCTCGTCAACAACTAATCAAACTATGCAAGTTCACCAATATAACTCCCTCTTCCAAATACGTTTTTTATTGGAAAATAGTTTCAAAAATTCAAAAAATAGAAATTGTAACAACTAAAAAAAGAGCAAATTCCTTGTTGGAACTTACTCTTTTTTCTTCAACTAAGCTGATCCGTTTGTTTAAGTGCATATCCTCACAAGCTCTAATGAACCGCACCATTATTTAACTTGCTTTTACTCTGGATTTCAAATTCTTTCCAACTAATATAATAGATATAATTATAGGGACTATGCTAGAAATGAAAAATCCAATTGCATATGATGGGATACTCTCTTCTGGTACTCTATCATTTATTTCGAAAGCTAAGAAGTTTACTCCAATACCATCTCCATCGACATTTGCTCCAAGAGCTCTTAATTCTAACCCTTTATTAAATAATAAAATTGCCAATAAAATCAAAACAACTGCAATTACCCAACGACTAATTATATTCATTTTTCTTCCCTCCTTATTATCACCATTTTTATCCACGAAACCCATTACCCCAATTAAACATTACTGCTCGATAGTCAAAAGCTTAAGATTCTGACTCTTTAACAAAATGCTTACATCTGACTTATATGAAAAATATATCTGGGACTGCTAAAATCAATGCAATTAAGCCCAAATTCAACAACATAATGGTATATGATGCGTTTAGAAATCCTCTGGATAGATCTGCACCGTCACTTCTTCTTCTCAAATATAAATAGAGGATAAGCGTATATCCATTGAACAATACCCAATTAAACAGAGAACTCATTCTGGTTAAATCTCCCCCTCCATATTGCTTTTTCGCCATAAGCTTCTTTAAGGAATGCTGTCCTTTACTTGAAGAAGACATTTCCACTGTTCAATTATTGCACCAGATAACTAAACAAAGGAATATAAAGAAATAGCTAGGCTTGACATCTCTTGAAATAATTTAAATGTCATGACTAGCTATCTATGTTGTCTAGAGTGTTTAAAATATTCTATATAACAAATTGTTCTATCATTTGAAAAAGAGTAGTAAACGATGTACTTGTCAATAATAATTTTATAAGATCCTTCCCACTCAGGTTTATCGACGGCGACACTTGTGCCTAGTAAAACAATTTTTTCTTCCATCCTTCTCACTAACTTTTTCTTATATTCTTTAGTTTCTTCCGATGTAAAGTGATTACTTTGAATGTTACTAAACCCTTCTAAAGCTTGGTTTGTCCACCATATTTCCTTTAAAGTTCACCTTGATCAATCATCTCTAAAACTGCATCAGTAGAATAAATTTTTCCATCCAATATATCTTTCTTGGCTTGTAATAATTTTTGTTTCAATTCAGAATCTGCTTCCACATCTTCCTTAACAGTCGTCTCTGCATCTTCTATTTGAGTTAAATAATATTTCTTTCCATCAACTTCGAAAACAGCCTCACCATCACGAATGATATCTTTAATTAATTCAGCTGCATACCCATCTAATTTTTTCATAATATCACTCCGGTTCTAATCATCTTTATTTGATTATACATCAATCTAAATCTATAACGAAGAAGACAATCTCTTTAAGCGACTACCCCTATTCAACATTCCTCCCTCTATAAAAAAAGGGTAATCTTACGATTTCTCTTGAAGCCAATACAAGTATTTTCCCCTAGCTTCAATTAGTCTTTCTAATAAATCTGTGAAAGAAAACCGATATAATTGCACATTCACCAACTACTCCATGTCTATCCCAAAAGCTGTCATAGCATCTATCTAATCGATTTTCATCGAGGTCAATAGTGATAAATTGGTTATTCGAATCGGAAGCAATAATGTACCAATAAGAAGAAATATCAGCTTCAGCTCTTTCACCAATAATAACTGGGTTCGCTAGCTCGAACTTATTAGGTGGAACAATGGTAAGTTTGTTTTACACCATCCTGTTATTAAGAGAGAATTTGATGGATGTTGATTCCCCGAGTATCAAATAATTAAATATTAACATAATATCCCATTTATTACCTTCTAGAAACAAAATAAAAAGATCGCCTACAATGACGATCTTCTTGAATACACTAGTCTTTTTGTCTAAAATTGATCATCCAACGTAATGCCAAACATAATTTTCAATTCCCTTTCTCCAAGCTTAGTTATTTTTATTGCTCTAGAATCAGGGACTCTTCGTATCCAGTTTAATTCTAAGAATTTTACTAAAAGGGCATTACCAATAGCCCCTGATATATGATATTTTCTTTCGCTCCAGTCAAGACATTTATCGATGTATTTTCGACGTTTCTTTTTTATTTGTGCTAGGTCAATTTGGAGTTCATTGAAAAAATCTTCTCCCTTTTCAGTGAGAACAAATGAATTTTTGGAATCTTCAAGGTATCCTATTGAAAGCATTGATTCAGTAACTTTCACACCAATATTGCCTGCAAGGTGATCATAGCAAGTTCGCGCATATCGAATGGCCTTATCCTGTGTCACTTGTTTAAAAGACCTCATTTCAGTATCGGGAGAAATCAGCAAAAAGGTTTCTAAAACTTTAGCAACATCATGGTTTTTTAATCCATAATATCTATGTCTTCCCTGCTGATTGACTTGTAATAAATCGGCTTCGTGTAATTTTCTCAGATGGAAACTCGCTGTTTGAGGCTTGATACCTGCAATGTAAGCCAAGCTGCTGGCAGGATGGAAGCGTCCGTCTAATAATGATGTTAGTATTGCCGCCCGAGAAGGATCACTAATTAACGCAGCAATACTAGCCATATTTGGATTCATTTTATCCCCCCTTCAAAGTGTAATCCATATTTCGATGATAATTGAAATATCTATACTTTACAATATAGATAGCATAAGGAGGTATGAATATGAAACAATCATTAAGAGATACAGAAACGGAAATTATTAAACCGAAAATTTTGTATTATGGAACGCCGGTCATCCTACTTACCACGTTAAATGAAGATGATACTGTAAATATTAGTCCAATTTCATCATCATGGGCACTTGGCCATTATATTATTCTCGGACTTGGAGTAGGTGGTAAAGCTTTTGAAAACCTTACCCGCCATCCAGAATGTGTTATCAATATACCAAATCCTGAGCTTTGGGAAAATGTAGAGAAATTAGCACCGTTCACAGGTAAGAATCCTGTACCAGAATATAAAAAAAGTAATGGATTCACATATCAACAAAATAAATTTGATGTAAGCCATTTAACTTCAATTGACTCACACAGTGTAAAACCTTCAAGGATAAAAGAATGTCCAATACAAATGGAAGCAAAAGTTAATAAGGTTAGGGTACCGGAATACTGCCAAGAATTATCTATTATAGAAACTGAGGTTATCCATGTACATGCGCATAAAAAAATAATAAAAGATGGGAATCACATTGACCCCCAAAAATGGAGTCCACTAATTTATAATTTTCGCCATTATTATGGTTTAGGTAATCCTTTAGGAAAAACATTTCGTGCCTAAATTGATTTTCAATAATAAATAATAATTGTTGAGTTGGTGAATTATCTTTAATTCAAGACCTTAGTTTTATGATCGAATTTAGATTAAACTGAATGAAGGATTCCTTGTGTTTGGCATCTAACCTGTGTATGAGATGGTAGTATGTTTTTGTGAAAAAAAGGCCTACAACTTAATCCCCATATATATGGAGATTTAGTTGTAGCCTTTTTATTATTGGTCTTATTAAAGTAAATGCTCCTTTAGTTCAATAAAAAACGATACTCCCTCCCAATCTCATTGTTTTGAAAAAATCAAAATCCTAGCGTTATTATTCATATCACTAGGATGAAGGACTGACTAATTACAAGTTTTCAATTTTTTCTATATCTTCTGCAGATAATATGAAATCGAAAAGATCTAAATTAGATGCTTGATTTTCACGTTTGTGAGATTTAGGAATAACGATTATTCCGCGTTGAATTTGGTATTTTAATAAGACTTGTGCACCAGATTTTTTATAGGCTTTACCGATTTCATCCAAAACTTCTTTTTGATGGGCTTCGGCTTTCATAGGTCCCCATGCAACAGGTGTAATGCCCTCGTCTTTTAATACGGCAAGGAGATCTTTGTTAGGTTCTTTTAAGTTAACTTGTATTTGATTAACAGCAGGCTTCACTTTAGCGAATTCTTTCAATTCATCTAGATGATTTTTTCCAAAGTTTGAAACGCCGATTGCTTTTAGTTTGCCTGCTTCGTAATATTCTTCAAAGACTTCCCAAGTGTTTTTAAGTTGTACTTTGTCTTCTATAGGGAAGTGAATAAGAAGCAGGTCGAGATAGTCTGTTTGGAAGTTTTTTAGACTGTTATCGATAGCTGCTCGAGTAGCTTTCTTTGAAGAAATATATACTTCGTTGCCTGGAACCTTTGTCGTAATGAATAACTCTTCTCGAGGCACTGTGCTTTGTGCTAAAACTCTTCCGACAAGTTCTTCGTTTCGATAAATGATGGCTGCGTCTATTGAACGGTAACCCAACTCAAGTGCTGATACGAGTTCAGGAATTTCATTTGTTAACGCCCCGTTATACTCGTTATTTTCTTTTCCATAAGTATTTGTACCTGTACCTACAATTGGCATTTTCAACCCATTATTAAGTGTTATGTATTCCATATTTTTAAGCACTCCCCCTGTATTCTCTAATTACATTACTTCAGAGTACATCATAACAAATTATAGAATTTTCAAAAAGCAATATGAGAGATTCGTTTTTCCATCAATAACTCTTTTCCAGTGGTCAATAGCTTCGTCATTAGGAATTCAACAAAAAGGGTGGCTAATCCTCCCCCTAGATCAACCCACCCTTTTGTTTAAGCACACCCTTTACAATCATAAATTAATAAGCATTCCCTGAGCATAATGTTTTTTCGGATTTGTACCCTTTCAATTGACACGGGTATAATACATTTGAGTTCTGTAGAAGTGAGGTAATTCAAATGGATAGAAAGATTATAAATTTAGCCGTTGGGAAACCAAAGGAATATAATTGGAATAATAAAATACAGCTTTCTGGAAAAGGTAAATCAGCTGTACAAGCTTTTAAGGTTGCAAAAGTGGGCATAGTTGGTGATGATGTTGCAAACCACAAATTTCACGGGGGACCAGACCGTGTAGTATGTTTGTATCCCTTCGAGCATTACGCTTATTGGGAAGAAGTATTTCAAAAAAGGCTTACTCTACCTGCTTTTGGGGAAAATATTACTACAACTGGGATGATGGAAGATCAGGTTTGTATTGGTGACATCTATAAAATAGGAGATACTATTCTACAAATAACACAAGGAAGGGTCCCATGTGTAACGATCTCCAATTATAACGAGGAAAAACAACTTTTAAAGAAAGTGATTGAAACGAATCTAACTGGCTACTTTTTTCGGGTATTGGAAGAGGGAACTATTAAGTTCGATTCTGAAATAACCCTTTTAGAAAAACACTCAAAAGAAATATCCGTTTCTTTTGCTACACAAATTCTTTTTCACCAAAAAGAAGATAAAGCATCAATTGAAAAAATATTGACAGTTGACGCCCTTGCAGAGGAGTGGAGGAATAGGTTTTTAAAGTTGTTATGATTCTTTTTTTGTGTTTTCGAAACCTGTGGATAACGCTAAACCTTGTATGATAAGCATTATGTATAAAGTTAGAGCAACGTATTATTTACGTTGCTCTTTTATCTTATTCTGGATTAGAAGGAGTTCGTCCAAAGTTATTAAGCATTTCACGAACTTCATCTGTTGACTCTGTGCTCATCAATTGGTTTCTTAGTTCACTGGCTCCTCGGAATCCACGGACATATATCTTAAAGAAACGCTGAAGAGATCTAAAGGAACGTGCTTCATATTCCTTTGAATAATGGTCATAGAGGTCAAGATGTAACCTTAAGAGATTCAGCAATTCCTCACTACTATGTTCTTTTGGCTCCTTTTCAAAGGCAAATGGATTTTTAAAAATCCCACGACCAATCATCACCCCATCAACTTCGTACCTTTGAGCGAGCTCCAAGCCAGTTTGACGATCTGGAATGTCCCCATTGATGGTCAACAGTGTATCTGGTGCCACTTGATCACGAAGTTTCTTAATCTCCGGAATCAGTTCCCAATGAGCAGGCACTTCACTCATTTCCTTTTTTGTACGCAGATGAATAGAAAGATTCACGATGTCTTGTTTTAATATGTGTGTCAGCCAATCTTGCCATTCTTCTACCTCTGTGAAACCAAGCCTTGTTTTCACACTTACAGGTAATCCACCCGCTTTTGCTGCTTGTATTAGTTCTGCTGCCACTTCTGGACGACGGATTAGACCGGAACCTTTCCCGTTTGATGTCACATTAGGTACAGGACAGCCCATGTTGATATCAATACCCCGAAAACCTTCTTCCGCCATTCCGATACTCATTTGCCGAAAATATTCAGGTTTATCTCCCCAAATATGTGCCACAATTGGTTGTTCATCTTCTGTAAAAGTCAAACGCCCACGCACACTTTGGTGCCCTTTTGGATGACAATAACTTTCCGTATTTGTAAACTCTGTAAAAAATACATCGGGTCTAGCAGCTTCACTCACTACATGACGAAAAACAACATCTGTCACATCTTCCATTGGTGCTAGTATAAAAAACGGTCGTGGTAATTCACGCCAAAAATTTTCTGTCATACAAATTCAAGTCCTCTCATTATCAGGCCCTCAGGACAATCCCCCTGATTTAACCTCAAAAATAAAAAGCAAAGATATCTCTGCTTCCTTTACACTTATACCATGATTAAGCACTTTTTTTCAATCTATAGTATTTAGGCTTAATGTTCCCTAATCATTATAAAAGATTGTATCAAACTCTTTTGTATTGGAGCACTATTGATCAATAACTATTGATAATTTATAGTTTGCATACTCGTTTAATTCTTCAAGAAATTGATTCATTTGTGGATTGGATTGAAATTTACATTCAAGAAGATAACAGCCATCTCCACTGATTTTATAATTTTTAATGATGTATTCCTCTTGTGTTTCTAAGAACTTTAAATAGGGCTGGTGATTGGTACTTTGTGTAATGATCGTAATAAAAGCATGTATATTAAATCCCAGTTTTATTTGGTTAACCTTAATGGTATAGCCCTCAATAATTCCACTATCCTCTAACTTTGTCACTCTAGCTGTTGTAGCTGGTCCAGTCAAATGGACTTTCTCACCTAATTCTTTCATCTTAATCCGACTGTTCTTTAAAAGTTCATCTATGATTTGTAAATCCGTGTTATCTAACATTTTCTCATTCCTTTCATTAATAAAGTCAAACGGGGAAAACACTTTATTTAATCTATGTATTGCTCTATCAATCATAGTTTAGAATATACATTGTTCCAATGAAATTCCACAAAAAAGGAGATCATATATATGAATATACAACAAATTCGTAATGCAACATTAGTTGTTGAATATGCTGGGAAAAGGTTTTTAATTGATCCCATGTTATCGGAAAAAGGGAGTTATCCACCTTTTCCAAATTCACCAAGACAAGATCAAAATAATCCTTTGGTTAGTTTACCTACTACCATTGACAATATTATAAAGGATATTGATGCAGTCATCGTTACGCATCTACATTTAGATCATTGGGATGATGCTGCTAAAGAAGCTTTACCTAAGACAATCAAGTTATTTACCCAAAATGAAGAAGATGCAACTGAAATTAGAAGCGCTGGTTTCCAAAATGTCGAGGTTTTACAAGACGATACAGTGTTTGAAGGAATACACTTGATTAAAACAAAAGGTGAGCACGGTAGAGGAGAAATCTTAAATCTTGCTGGCCAAGTTTGTGGTGTTGTATTTAAACACCCAATGGAGAGAACCTTATATGTTGCGGGAGATATGGTCTGGTATGATGCAGTTCAAGAGGTAATCGACACGCACAAACCAGAAATTATTATCGTAAATGCTGGAGACAATCAATTCCTTGAAGGTGGCTCTTTAGTAATGGGTAAAGATGATGTATATGAAGTGTATAAGGCTGCTCCCAACGCAAAAATTATAGCGGTGCACATGGAAGCGGCCAACCATTGGACATTATCAAGAGCAGAATTAAAAGACTTTGCTAACGATAAAGGAATTTCCTCTAAAATTTTCGTACCAGAGGACGGCGAATCATACGAATTTTAAAAATGCAATAAACCGTCAGAAAAGTGATCCTTCTGACGGTTTTTTTAGTATTTACAAGCTATTATCCTTTCGTAATTGCAACAGCAACCTATTCTCGTGATCAATTACAATCACTGCAGCCCCACACATAATAAGAGGTCTTGTTCCAACAAGCTCTCGCAAATCTGATATGTATCCCATTCAAGTTCTCCTAACTGATAATCTTCTTCTCTTTTCCATACTCTATCAACCTATCATAAGGGTCACCTTCTAATCCTAGTAGATGACAAAATGCTGGTTCGGTTTTGTACCCTTTCTTTTTGAGTGCTATTACTTCATCCCGTAGAGTAGGGTTCTCATTGATCAAAGCATGTTCAATGATCATATGCAAATAAGCATATTGTTTCTCTACAGTTTGAGACTGCCCAAATAGTTCAAATTCAAAGCCTTCAAAGAAGAAATTCGCTTTAATAACCGGTCGATTTCTAATAAAAGTTCTCTTTTGCTTAAAATTCTCTAGATGGCTGTATAGACCAGCAACTTTAGATTCAAACCGGTTAAAGTCTGATACTTCCATAATCATATCTAAGTCTGAGCCTTTTATATCAAGGTTAATAGGAATAGTCCCACATAAAAGTGGATTGTACTCTGAAAGATCATCCATAATGTTAAGTTTTTGTATAACCCTGTAGGCATCCTTCTGCCTCTGATTCCCTGTCTTTAAATAGTCTATTTGATGAAAATCCATTACAATCAATCCCCTTACTCATCCTTTCATATAAAAAACACCACAGTTATCTAATAACCATGATGTTTTTGACAAGAACGTTTATATTTTCTTTACGAATTCAGATTTTAATTGCATAGCACCAAAACCATCAATTTTACAATCAATATCGTGGTCTCCATCGACTAATCGGATATTTTTTACTTTCGTACCTATTTTAATAACGGAGGAGCTCCCTTTCACTTTAAGGTCCTTAATAACAGTAACCGTATCCCCATCATGTAAAACATTTCCATTGGCATCCTTATAAACCTTTGCGTCTTCATTATTTTCATTTTCAGACGCTAAGGTCCACTCATGAGCGCATTCCGGACAAACGAATAGATTCCCATCTTCATATGTATATTCAGAGTTACATTTTGGGCAATTAGGTAAGTTCATGATTATTTTTCCTCCATATGTATATATTTTTATAGAAAAATTAGTCCTTTTCTATACTGGCATAGCCCCGCTTTATTGGCAACCCATCTATATATCTTCTAGGAAGGTACGATTCACTTTTTCACTTTCATCAAACTCACCCAAAGAAAATCCTCTCCAAAGAGGTGACTTGGTTGTTCAATCTTTTTCATCTTACGAAAGCTCTTTATTTCAAAATATGCAGCAAATACTTCTTTCAGCCGATCCTCTGTGTACCCAATCCCTCTCCGCAAACTTCCATGTTTATAAATATCCCAATCCGAGGTATCTAGAGCTCCATCTGTAGTAAAACATACTAAACCTAAATGCCCATCCTTCTTTAGTGCAGATTTAATCGTCTCTAGATAGGTAAGGCGTCGATGAGGTGGCAGGTGATGCAACATCCCACAATCATAGATAAAGTCATACGTGTCCGGTTCAATGGAATAATCAAATAAAGAAACACAGTGAAAATCCACTTGAACTTCAGCCCGTTCAGCTCGTTCCTTTGCCCATTTTATTGCATTATCAGAAATATCGATGGCGTCCACTTTACATCCCTGTTGTGCCATAAAGATCGCATTCCGTCCAGGCCCGCAGCCAATTTCTAACACGCGATTGGGCTTCAATCCACTATTAAAATATTCGACTAGATTTTCATCTGGAGCTTGAACTTTAAAAAATGGAATATCTTTTTCACGATCCTCGTAAAAATCTTCCCAAAACTCTTTCGGCTCTCTTAAAAAATCATCTAACATGTCTAGCAGATTGTTATAGTTTAAAATTGCTCTTTCCAAGAAAAAGTCCCCCTTTGATACAATAAAAAGTACTCTTTTATTGTACCAATCCTTGCCATTTTTCTTGTTACAGCACGGTTAAACTAAGGTTATTTTGACCAAAGTTGAGAGGCTAAAGTTACAGGATTTTTCCAATATAACGGGCTCTCTTACTCCTATTTTTACAGATTTTTAGTTTCTTGATGTAAGACCTAACTTGAGAAAATAGTTCCTCAGGTAAGCTTGATGTAAGTCTAGTAATGATGAAGATTGTCATGGCATTTTCACTTTGTAATATTTGTAACAATATTGAAATATTAGAATCAGATAGTCTCGATTCCAAAGGGTCAAGATCTTCTATAAACTCGCTCTTTTACTCGATAGTTCCGTTGTTTTTACTCGCCAAATCATATGGTCGAACCCTTCACCCCAGTAATCTTTTAGGAAATAATCCGGATTTCCATACTTTTTTATCCATATTTGTTGAGCTCTCCTATAACCGCTGTCTAAACATATTTCTTGTATTTCGTTCTTCAACAAGACCTCCGATAAACCCCTTAATAAAGCATTCCCGATACCCATTCTTTGAAATTCAGGATGAACAAATACCGTTCCAACCTCATTCAAATCCTTCAATGCATGATTCGTACATGTGATTATTAGGTTACTCGCTGGCCCATATTCTATCGTGCCTACAATTTGTTCCTCCAACACGGCTAGTAAAAAGAATCTCTCCTTACCATTACTTTTTAAATCACTTTCTAAATAATTCATTTTCGTCTGAATTTCCTCTTCCATATCATCCTTCAAATCCCCGATTCCTTCTTTCATAAACGTATCGGTAACGACGGTTCTGAAAAAATGGTGGAGTTCGGGGATGTCTTCTTGCTCCGGTCTTCTAATTTTTAATTGTTTCATACTTGCACTCTAGCCCTTGAAATGCTGAACGACTTTCCCTTTACCATCCTCTGCTTCGACTTCAGCATAAGCACCATTGATAAACGTCATTTGAGGTGGGACATGTCCACAATCGACATCATATACAATGGGAACTTTGAGTTCCTGGTAAAGTTCCTGATAAACGTCTTCCACCACATAATCGTCTACTGGATGATTCCCTGCACTCCGACCAAACAATATACCAGAGCAACCTTCAAACCATCCTGCTAGCTTCATTTGAACAAGTGATCTTCGTAAGTCCGTCGTGGATAAATCACAGTTCTCGAAGTACCATAGCACTTTTTCATTGTTTATATACTTCTGTCTAAAGCCTTTTACATCACCAAATGGTGTTCCGACAAAATGATGAATAACGTCTACACACCCACCTAATAAACGCCCTTCCATTTTAACGGGTTCACCTGTAACAGTTTTCCATTCTGTAGGTTCCGTTAGATGAAACACACAAGGGGAAGGGTTTTCGAATTGCCATTCCTTTTGGTATTTTTCTGAGGAATATTGTGTAACGGAACCTCCTGCTTGAGTGGCCAAAACTTTTTCCCACATTGCCGTTGTTTCGTCCATGGTTTCCCCGCTTAAATCCACCAGGTTCGTTCCGTGTGCGGTGGCAATTCCTGTCATAATAGTTGTTGCTAAAAGAATCCCACTTGTATCTGAATATCCTAGAATCCACTTCTCTGGAAAACAATCAAAATCAAGATGCTCTAATACCTCGATTAAAAGCTCACCACCCCAAGGAGGAATAATCAGATTGATGCTAGGATCTTGTAACATAGTCTGTAGCTCAGCTGCGCGTTTTGTAGCCGGAGCAGACTTCGCTTTAGACTGTGTCCACACCGTCTCACCGCAAATTACCTTGTATCCCCGATTCTCCATTTGATGGCAAGCTCTTTTTAAAACATCATGTAGGTGTTCATCCACACCTGATGATGGAGCTGTTGTTCCGATGGTTGCTTGTTTTTTTAGAAATGGGTATTTCATTATAATCCTCCTTACCTACTCCAAATTCTCTTTACCCCGACTAACTCCGTGCCTTCAAATGTCATCCGATAAATATCCGGCATATCGAGTTCTTGCCAAAACTTAAAATCGTACTGCGCATCAAAATGTTTCATGATGAGAACCATGATGTTCCCATGCGTACCAATAGCCATATTTTTCCCACTGTAAGCCTCTAACACTTTCAAGGTCGCTTGGACTCCTCTTGACTGTGCCTCTTGATTCGATTCTCCCCCGCTCCATGCGAAGGTTTCATCCTCCCATACTTTTTGTATAGCCGCAGAAAAGTCTGGAACGGGTTCAATGGATAAGAGTCGTTCTCTGAAATCATCTACTTGTATAATTTCAGAATCTATTAAACTCGAAGTGCCTTCCACTGTTTGGATCGCTCTTTTATAAGGGCTAGATAAAACAAGATCTATTTTTTCTTGAGATAATAGCATGGTAACTCTTTCTGCATCCTCCAAGCCCTTTTCTGAAAGAGGTCTATTTAATTCATCGGGTGTGTAGGTTGAGTGAGCATGTCGAACGAAGTATAGGTTAGTTAGCATTTCATATTTTCCTCTCATCTACTAAAAAATAGCTTAATACAAATTTAGTCCTTGGGCTCATTCCATAAGGGAATTGGGTCTCTTTCATGGGTACTTAACACGTAATAAAGGATTGGCCCGTTCTCTTCTTCTTGATATATTCCGAATCGAGAATTGTATCCAATCCAACCCCCAATTTCATTTGTTTGAAAATCTCCATCTATGTAAGCCTGGGCATGGTTTTTATCTGACCAAAACTCTATCGTTTGTGAACCTTGATGTTTCACTTTAGCAAATAAGTATAATAAATAAACCTTTCGATGCTGAATGCTTTCGGTTAATGTCTTATACTTCTCAGAATAAATGACCATATTGCCCTCAGCGGTGTTCCCAATCGTTTCATAACTTACATCGATGCCGCCCCAAAACAATGATGAGAGAAATGAGAAATGTTCATTTGATTTTGTTTGCAGATCAATAAACTCTTTTTTTATTTCGTTATAATCAGATTTCAGCACATCGTATAAGATCTTTAAATTTTGATATTTAGATTCACCCTTTTCTTGTTTTTCCATGTTTATGTTTGCAACTGGCTGTGTAGCTAGAAAGCTAGGTTTTGTTAATCCGATGACGAGTAATGTAAGACATACTCCTGCTATAAAACTAAAGACTAGCTTCATTCCATTTATCCTCCCGAAGATTCTTTACTTTCTTCTAGTAGAGGTTCATACATCATGATGGCATGGTTTTCCGTAATAAATTCATCGTCTACTAATACATTGTGTTGATTCAGTTTCTTCCTGTAAATTTCATTATGGCGAGCGTATCCTCCCCAATACTCCATCGAAATCCAGTGGGATTTTTCATACACTTCATAGGTGTGAAGTAATGGTTCATTGGCACGCCACTCTCCTTTTAAAAAGCCGTCTTCCAGCCAAAGGGCTAATTGAAACGTTTTGTCGGTGTTATTTACAAATTGAAGATCAATATAGTTATAGGAACAGGTGGCACCGCTTCCAAATGGTTGCGTTCTTTTGGAGTCCGGAAATACATCATAACTATGACGATACCGTTCTGTAACTTGAAGTGGCGTATGTAAAGTCATCCAGTAAATTAAGTTCGATAGTTGACATAAACCTCCACCAATTCCTGTTGTATATTTCCCATAGTAAAGAACCATTCCGGGGACATACCCTTTGGCTTTCGTTGTTCTCCCAATCCGCTTCCAATAAGAGAAGGTCTCACCAGGCTTTAACAAAAGGCCATTTAACGTTTGAATCGCAATCTCTAAGTTTTTCACCTTGTTATGTTGAAGCCACATATCCACATCTTTTAGTTTGCGGTACAAAGGTGTTTGGTGTGAAAAAATAACGTGATCCAGCCTTTCTGTCACTTGTGTTTTCGCATATTTCTTTCCTGAGAAAATCCATTCTAGATACCTTTTCCATGTATAAAACCATTTCCCCAAAGTCACTCTTAAAGTTGTTCGCTTCTTTGGTTTCTGAAGCATCCCATCACCCCTTTTGGTTGCCTTTTTCCATTTTAACCCATGCGCCGAAGACAATCACTCTTTTTTATGCAAAAAATCCTAATCTAAAAGCCTTTTATAAGCAAAGATTCTTTAACCAGCATTCTTATAAGAATAACGGATCCTGTGTCCGGCTCGATATACCTAGCGGACAGGAGATCCGTTATTGGTCCAAAAATAAGAGTTTTCTAGTGTTGGGCGGACAGAGAATCCGCTATTTGTCATAAATCAGCTCAAAAAGCTCATAAAAGTGATGATTAGCGGAACGAGAGTCCGGTTCCCCCTTAAAAACCGGCATTTTCATTAAAATAAGGGATCCTGTGTCCGGCTCGATATACCTAGCGGACAGGAGATCCGTTATTGGTCCAAAAATAAGAGTTTTCTAGTGTTTGGCGGACAGAGAATCCGCTATTTGTCGTAAATCAGCTCAAAAAGCTCATAAAAGTGATGATTAGCGGAACGAGAGTCCGGTTCCCTCTCGAAAACCGGTTTTTTCATTAAAATAACGGATCCTGTGTCCTGTTCGATGACCAAAAATGAAAAGGATGCTTGGAAAATCTTCTTTTCTACGCACCCTTTTTTGTATAGGAGGACTAACCCAATAGCCCAACCACCCCTAAGCTTCCTGAATATAAACAACCCAACCAAATTTCTGTTTTAGCTGTTCTGCTGCACGCTCAGCAGACGCTCTTCCCGTAAAGGTTCCCGTCACTATTCGATATCTAGGGTTAAAGTTCGTAGAGTCCGCTTTTTCATAGATGACCCAACTGAATTCAGAACGGACTTTTTGTAAAGCTTCGGCAAATTTGATTGCGTTTGGGAATGTTCCGGTCACTAATCGATATTTCATCGTATCCTCCTCACCTGGTGGCGTGTAGGCATGGCCCATATACTCACAATAGGCCTTCACAACCCCTTCAGCATAATCTCTCCAATTATTCCGGAGTTGCTCAACATCATCTCGACTAGAATCGGCAAAGCCATATTCAATAATCGTCGTATCTACAGAACCTGTTTCTCTGTGCATGTAATAGTAATCTTTTGAACTATCAGATGGCAGAGAACGAGAAAATACTCTTCTTAGGTTTTGTCCTTCGTTGACGATTCCCATGGCCAACGCTCTTGCTAAAGTTCCGTCTACATATATAGAATGGATGGTTTCTACGCCATCCCCACCGCCGGCATTGATATGATTGGAAATACAATACTTGGCTCCACTTTCTCGAACAATTCTGGTTCGTTCATCGGGACCCAGATATACATCGGAGTTTCGGGTTAAAGCAACTGGCACCCCTAATTCTTGAAATCTCTTATACTGATAAAGCGAGATATCTAATACCATATCCTTTTCCAACCAGTATTCGTTGGACCCTCCACCCGGATCTCTTCCCCCGTGACCAGGGTCTATAATTAATTCTGGTACCGCCATTCGTATCTCCTCCTCTCCTAAAAAAATATAATAATTTCATAGTTAGATACTTTATTTTATTCAAATCAACCGCCAATGCTTGGACCTATTCCTAGAAGGATATACCCTATTATATGTTGTAGAAACACATACTTTTTCCTTAAAACCGCAGAATGAGTATATATCCCTACCCCTATTAGGACATTGTCACTGAAGTAGCTTCACTAAACTAGGAACGTCCCCTAACCAATAAATAATACCTCCCATTAACACCACTAATACCCAAAACAAAAGAATAGGACCCCAACTTGAATCGTTCATATCATCACCCAATGTATAGAATTACCAAAACCTGTAGAAAAAATGACATTTTGATAAGTTCCACGCGAAAAAATCCCTATTCATTTGGTTATCTGCAGTTTTTTGATGTTTTTTCCGGTTTTTACCATAAAACTAACAATAACCTTGTTTCTAAGAGTTTTTATCCAATTATATCCAAAAACCCACCAGAAACTCACCCACCAAAAGTTCACCACTCAAGGATTCCTACCTGACCACTATCAAAACTCCAGCCCCAGACGATTGATCTCAATCAACACCTGGTTGATCTTTTCATAATCCGGCTGTTCCGGTAATTCTGAAGTTTCTAAAGCTCTTTTCAATTGAGAGTCGAGGTCCTTGATCATTTCTAAAGCCTTGTCAAACGAGTACTTACCATTACGGCAATCTAACAGCAGCTGGCGGTTTGGTCGATAGGTTTGAAAATCTCCCGTTTCCAATATCTCAATCGCACTCGTTAACAGTCGAACACTGTGCATAAAAAACTTAGTATCATAGTCGTACTGCTCTATAAAATCTTGTCTTCCAGAACCATTCGATTGTCGTTCCTTCAATTTTTGGATCTGCGAATACGCGTAACCTCCAAATTTTTCATGTAATTGCTTTGATAAAAATAGGTGACGGTGGTCAATTAGCTTTTGTCCTAGAGTGGTAACTTTTATATAATCTTGTGGTCGAACAAATAATATCTAAATATTATTCGGAACTCCATGCATGGCATCTTTTACAAATTTATTGATATGGATAATGTTGATATCAATATCATCTTTCGTATTCTTAAAATTTTTCCCACCGGTTGTATTGTACTCGTTGAATGCATTCAAACCGAGATAAAAATCAATTGGTGGAATGCAAACACCTTTATAGTCTTTGTCAGATGTTTCAGTGTTTGTTCCATATGCATAGCTGCCTGTTGGTGCCAGTATGATGGTTCTGTCTTCAAGCCAGTCAATATTTGATTGCCCGAGGTTTATCTTTGTCATATATATCACCTTCTAATAGATTACATATTTATCTTCACCCATTTAATAGTGGATATGATAACATGATGAAAAGGATATCATATGGAGTGGTTTTTAGTATGGATCGACAAGACCAAGAGAAAGAAAACCAAGAATCTCAGGAAGAGTTAGAGAAACAAGAGGAACCAAAATTCGGGTACCCGGACCCAGAAGATATAGATGAAAATTATGTACCAACGTGGGAAGACTTCCGTCCCAATGAGGAAGACAAGCTCATAAGAGAAAAAATGAATAAGCGAACCAGTTTTATTCAAAAGGTAGTCGGATTCAGTGTGGCCTTTGCCCTCCTTGTCAGCCTTATTCAAATTTGGCCTGCCCTGTTTAATATGAACTCCATCAGTTTTTTACAAGAGTCAAAGGAGCTTTCAAAGCAAGAGGAAATCCAGGCTTATAAAGAAGCTGTTGTGTTAATTCAAGATGGGCACTCCAAAGGTACTGGGTTTGTGATAACAGAAAACGGACTCATTGTAACCAATCGCCATGTAGTAGATGGAATGTTTCCGATTACGGTTACCTTTCCTCATGGAGAACGATTTATTGCCGAACTTATTTATACAGACCCTGATGTAGATTTAGCTTTTATTAAAGTTGAAGGAGAAGCACTCCCTTCTCTCCCCTTGGCTGATACAAACGAATGGGACATTCAAGATGATATTTATGTAATAGGAAATCCCCAAATGTATACACAAATCGCCATTGATGGCACCATTATGGAAGGTTCTGACTCGCAAGAAGATATGAGATTAGATGCTCCCATTTTTAGTGGGAACAGCGGCAGTCCTGTTATTTTAGATGGTAAAGTGGTGGGTGTTGTTTATGCAAAGTCAACGACTGATATGAGTGGCGTTGCGGTGCCGATTGAACAAGTGTTGAAGCGATTACCGGACGAATTTAGATGATACACACAAAAAAAGGGAACTCCGATAAGTAGAGTTCCCTTCATTTTATTAATAAGCTTGCATGTACTGCTCTCTCTCCCAAGGATGGACCTGGGTTCTGAACATGTCCCACTCGATCTCTTTTGCTTCGATGAAGTGTTCTAGGATGTGTTCACCAAGTGCAGAAGTAATGACTTCATTTGTTTTTAATGTTTCAAGTGCTTGGTGTAGAGTAGCTGGTAAATCTACAATACCTGCTTCCACTCTTTCAGCTTTGTTCATCACATAGATGTTACGGTCGACTGGAGTTGGAGCTGTTAGGTTGTTCTTAATACCATCTAGACCAGCTTTTAAAAGAACAGCCATTGCTAGGTATGGGTTGGCAGCAGGGTCAACGCTACGTACCTCAACTCTTGTGCTTAATCCACGAGATGCTGGAATACGGATCAACGGTGAGCGGTTTTGAGCAGACCATGCTACATAGCAAGGAGCTTCATAACCAGGAACTAGACGTTTGTAAGAGTTTACCGTTGGGTTTGTAACAGCGGTAAAGCTTGTTGCGTGCTTGATGATTCCTGCAATAAATTGATAAGCTGTTTCACTTAATTGCAACTCGCCACTTGTGTCATAAAATGCATTCTCGCCATTTCTGAAAAGGGAAAGGTTGCAGTGCATTCCACTTCCGTTTACACCGAATAGTGGTTTTGGCATAAAGGTTGCGTGAAGACCGTGCTTACGCGCAATGGTTTTAACCACTAGTTTGAACGTTTGGATATCATCACAAGCTCTGATGGCACTAGCATATTTAAAATCAATTTCGTGTTGTCCAGGAGCTACTTCATGGTGGGAAGCTTCAATTTCAAATCCCATTTCCTCAAGCTCAAGTACGATGTCACGACGGCAGTTCTCCCCAAGGTCAGTCGGCGCAAGGTCAAAGTAACCACCGTTATCATTTAATTCTAAGGTAGGCTCTCCCTTTTCATCTAACTTGAAAAGGAAAAATTCTGGCTCAGGTCCTAAGTTGAAATCTGTGAACCCTAGCTCTTCCATTTCGGCAAGAATTCTCTTTAAGTTGTTACGTGGGTCACCCGCAAATGGTGTTCCATCTGGATTAAAAATATCACAAATGAGACGTGCTACTTTTCCTTTTTCAGCTGTCCAAGGGAATACAACCCAAGTATCCAAATCTGGACATAAGTACATATCAGACTCTTCGATACGAACAAATCCCTCTATGGAAGAACCATCAAACATCATTTTATTATCTAACGCTTTATCCAACTGACTAACAGGAATTTCTACGTTCTTGATTGTTCCTAGAATGTCTGTGAATTGAAGTCGGATAAACTTTACGTTTTCTTCATTAGCTAACTTTTTAATATCTTCTCTTGTGTACCTGCTCATTTTTAAGTTTCCTCCTTAAAATAGACAACCGTTAAGTTTTAATGGAAAAATCTAGACATATCCCCCTGACGTAATGAAGGTTTTTGAAAACGCCCTGCCTGTAGTAATTCTTGGCGCAGTAATTTTCTTAATTCCTCATCCGTCAATTCTTTTCTTTCTTTATGCGCCTCTTTTTTCTCAAGCTCAGTGGATGCTATTTGGACTTCCATTAGCTTTCGAATTCCCGCCATGTTAATACCCTGGTCGAGATAATCTTTAATTTCAAGGAGGCGATCTATGTCGTTTAGGGAAAAAAGCCGACGATTCCCTTCCGTTCTAGCAGGAAAAATAAGGCCTTGATCTTCGTAATACCGTATCTGTCTTGCAGAAAGGTCGGTCAGCTGCATCACAGCTCCAATTTGAAATACTGGCATCGAACGTCGTATTTCTTTATTGGCCATCTGAACTTCCTCCTTCACTCCCTTTGATAGTGTTATTATATGTCGTGTTATGTATTGTGTCAAGTTCATGTGAGGTTTTCTGACATGGTTTTTAGGGAGATTGATTTTGGGTGAGGCAGAAGTCCCTTATGAGCGCAGATGAGCGGACACTGGTTCCGTTATTTGTGAAAAAATGCCGGTTTCGGGCATGCAATCGGACACACGTTCCGCTATTCACCACTTTGCATGCCTTTTATGGCTGGATTTTGTTTAATAACGGAACGTCTGTCCGCAAACTACTTGATATCAACTGTTTTATGCCAAATAGCGGATTCTCTGTCCGCTTCATTTTCTAACCGGACTCTGGTTCCGTTATTTGTGAAAAAATGCCGGTTTCAGGCATGCAATCGGACTCACGTTCCGCTATTCATCACTTTTCATGCCTTTTATAGCTGAATTTTGTTCAGTAACGGAACGTCTGTCCGCGAACTACTTGATATCAACTGTTTTATGCCAAATAGTGGATTCTCTGTCCGCTTCATTTTCTAACCGGACCCTGGTTCCGCTATTTGTGATAAAATGCCGGTTTTAGGGATGCAATTGGACACACGTTCCGCTATTCACCACTTTGCATGCCTTTTATGGCTGGATTTTGTTTAATAACGGAACGTCTGTCCGCGAACCCTCCAAAATCAGGCTATCTGACCCAAATAACGGATCTCCTGTCCGGCACCCCGCACTGCCCAACAAAAAAACTCCCCTTACTCTAGGGAAGTTTTTCAATTTACTATTACAATACCCGGTCGATGGCATAACAAACCGCTAATTTTACATGTTCATACGTTAAACCACCTTGCACATACGCTACATACGGTGGTCGAATTGGCCCATCGGCTGTCAATTCAAGGCTCGCACCTTGAATAAAGGTTCCCGCAGCCATGATTACATCGTCCTCATAACCCGGCATATAACTTGGATACGGGGTTACATGTGAATTAACAGGAGATGCAAACTGAATGGCTTGGCAGAATTTCACCATATCTTCGCCCGTTGGGAATTGGACGGACTGAATGAGATCCGTTCTTTTCGCATCCCATGAAGGTTCTGTTTCCATTCCGAATTGCTCTAAGAAACATGAAGTGAACACGGCACCCTTTAATGCTTGGCCTACAACATGCGGAGCAAGGAAAAAGCCTTGATACATTTCTTGAAGACTGTAGAGACTAGCACCCGCTTCTGCCCCTATTCCTGGAGAGGTGAGTCGGTAGGAGCATGACTTCACATATGGCTCTTTACCTACAATATAACCGCCAATTTTAGCAAGTCCTCCTCCAGGATTTTTAATCAATGAGCCAGCCATTAAATCAGCCCCTACATGACAAGGCTCTAATTCTTCAACGAACTCGCCGTAGCAATTGTCTACAAAAACAACGACGTCTTCCTTTATACTTTTCACAAATGAAATCATTTCCTTTATTTCATTTATTGTAAAAGAAGGGCGGACTGCATACCCTTTTGAGCGTTGGATTCCAATCATTTTTGTGTTCGGTTTAATGGCCGCTCTCACTGCATCGAAATCAACACTCCCCTCTTCAGATAAGGGCACAGATTGATAACTGATGCCAAAGTCTTTTAGAGAGCCGTCTCCTTCGCCACGAATCCCCACAATTTCTTCTAACGTATCGTATGGGTTTCCTGTTATATACAGGAGTTCATCCCCGGGACGAAGGATTCCAAAAAGAGAAATGGTTATCGCATGTGTACCGGAAATGATTTGTGGCCGCACCAATGCAGCCTCTCCTCCAAGGACTTCAGCATAAACTCTTTCTAATGTATCCCTTCCCATATCATCATACCCATAGCCTGTCGTTGGGTTGAAGTGAGAATCACTAACTCTGTTTGATTGAAAGCTTTTCAATACTTGATTTTGGTTCCAAAGAACGGTTTCATCGATTTTTTTGTGAATTGGAGCAATCATTTCCTCCACGTGATTCACGACTTGCTGTATTTTTTCACTGTTTTTAAAATCCGAAAACATATGTCCTTACCTTTCTTGTTGCGTAAAAATTGGATGCGTCTCTAGTGCATAGCCTTTTAGACGATATACATCTTCTTGTTCATCAAATTCAAGGTTCGTCACAATCGTTTCTGTTTTAAGCTGACTGATCATTCTACCTTGGTCTGCCTGAATTAAAAGGTCATACGGATTCATTTCGGTCCGAATGACTGATTCTACTGTTTGAAGTAAAAGTCGTAAGTCCTCTTCTTTATAGGCACTAATATGAATACTATTCTTTGGAGAAAGACGAACAAAATCACGCGGACTCGCATCTCTTTTATTATAGACGACAATTTCAGGAATGCTAGATGCTTCTAGACTTTCAAGTAATTTTCTGACGGTTCTTTCATGCTGATCACAATCTGGATGGGAGCTATCGACAACATGAATTAACAAATCAGCTTCCGCTACCTCTTCTAACGTAGAGCGGAATGCTGCAACTAAAGTCGTTGGTAAGTGCTGAATAAATCCAACGGTATCTGTAATTAAGGATTGGAAACCGGTTGGTAGCTTTACTTTTCTAGTCGTCGGATCAAGTGTAGCAAATAGCAAGTTTTCCTCTAGCGTTTCTTCACTTGTTAAGCGGTTAAAAATCGTGGATTTCCCAGCATTCGTATAACCCACCAATGCAATTTGAAACACTTGGTTTCTTTTGCGTCGCTCACGGTACCGCTCACGATGTCTTTTCACTTGCTCGAATTGTCTTTTCAACTCATCAATTCTTCTGTTGATATGTCTTCTATCACTTTCAAGCTTTGTTTCCCCCGGACCTCTTGTACCGATTCCTCCACCGAGACGGGACAATTGAGCACCTTGGCCACCTAATCGTGGGAGTAAATATTCTAGCTGAGCCAATTCAACTTGGAGTTTTCCTTCTCGTGATTTAGCACGGCCAGCAAAAATATCTAATATTAGCTGAGTTCGATCAATAATCTTCGCATCTAGATGTGCACTTATATTTCGAACCTGGCTTGGTGAAAGTTCATCATTAAAAATAAATAAGCTTGGCTCTAACTCTTCCTCCAGTGCTTTTAACTCTTCCAGCTTCCCTTTTCCAATATACGTAGCATTATCAATTCGATCCCGCTTTTGAACGACTTCTGCTAACACTTCTCCATTCGCTGTATGGGTCAAGGATGCAAGTTCTTCCATTAAAAATGTAAATCGCTCATCTTCTATGTGCGGGAGTTGACACCCTACTAATATCGCTTTTTCTTTATATTCTTGAACCAAGAAATAACCCTCTTTCTCCTTTTTTTCATTTATGTATTGACTCTTTTTCAAACCGTGTTACAATCCAGTCTTGGAGTTATTTTATGTAATCATACACATTTAATATATACATGAATTCATTTTAACATCAAGGGGTGATCCTCCATGTCTTGGGAATTGCTTTCCGTCATTGGTACAATCGCGTTTGCGATTAGTGGAGCCATCGTTGCGATGGAAGAGGATTATGATATTTTAGGCGTCTATATTTTAGGTGTTGTGACAGCATTTGGTGGCGGTGCGATACGAAACTTGCTGATTGGCGTTCCCATTGCAAATCTCTGGGAGCAAGATTCACTTTTCCAGATTGCCCTTTTATCGATAACTGCTACCTTCTTGTTCCCTAAAAATCTATTAAAATATTGGAACAAGTGGGGAAATTCGTTCGATGCAGTTGGTCTGTCTGCCTTTGCCATACAGGGAGCCCTTTTCGCTAACGAAATGGGACACGGAACTAGCGCATGTATTGTCGCTGCTGTTTTAACAGGGAGCGGCGGAGGGATGCTACGAGATGTGTTAGCTGGCCGTAAGCCACTGGTCTTGCGTTCTGAAATCTATGCTCTATGGGCTATACTTGCTGGAGCCTCTATTGGTATAGGTTTTGTTAACACTACTATCGAACTTGTTCTCCTTTTTGTCATCATTACTGTGCTTAGAATTTTGTCATTCAGTCTAAAGTGGAGACTTCCACACAGAAATCTACAAAGAAGTTTATAATACTACTGATTTGGAAGATGGCCTATTAACCTTCTTCCATTTTTTATTACATTTTTTTGAATAACGAATTGTTTTTCATTGAATTTTTGTAAAATTTGCTACAATAAGATAAATACACAAAGGAAAAGGAGCATCGTTTGATGAAAACTAATTCTGGCAATTTTAATATTGGTGGAGTAACGTTCAATTGGGACTTAAATAAGGGGAAATTTTCATACGAAGGCAGAGATGCCGTTCTCTTCTGGATTACTACAGCTATGAAAACCTTTTTTGATACGATTGAAGAAATTTCTGGCGAGGAGGCTTCCCGCCTTGTCTTTGAAGCATCAGGTTTTCGACAAGGAGTTGTTGTGGGAGATTACTTTGAGAAAGTAAAGAGTGTCACTCCGGAAGAAGCCATAGAAATGATTACAAATACATATGCTGCCGCTGGTTGGGGACTGGTTAAAATTGAAGAACTAAACCCTGAATCAAAGATTGTCAGAATCCATCTCAAAGATAGCTGGGAATATAAAATAAACGTTGAACAGGGAAAGAAGGTTGGAAGTAATTTTTTACCTGCCCATTATGCCGGCGTATTTTCTGGTCTTTTCGGAACCAATATGGGGTTCGATGTTGTTCAGTACCAGCAATCAAAACATGATTATACAATTGTGGAATTCTATCCTTCAAAGGTAACAATTCGTGATAACGTCCACCAATTAGCTAGGAAAAAGGAATTGGACCAAATTCTCCAACTAGAGGCTTTAGTGGAGGACAAAACAAGAGACTTAAAAAAACTAGTAAAGAAACTTTCTTCACCTTTCATTCCTGTACTGGATGAAGTTGTAGTTGTCCCCCTAATTGGAGAGTATAATGAAGAACGTTCTGAAGAGCTGCTTGAAAAGATCATTACACAATTACCACACTACCAAGCAAGGTTCTTAATTTTGGACTTAACTGGAGTAGAATCCACAGAGTTCACCTATATGGCAGCTCTAATTAGAGAAATTGGTTCTTCCGCCTCTATCATGGGTACAGAAACCTTTTTAGTGGGAATAACGCCTGATTTATGCAAGTCCTTAACAAAAACGGATTTAACTTGGGATTCATTTCAATGTTTCCATACATTGCAACATGGGATCTATTATGCGCTCGGACAGTTAGGTAAAGCGGACCCCCATATTGATATTAAATAGACGCTCGGTTTCTTAATAACCAAGCGTCTATATTTATGGATTTATTTTTTGTTTTTGTGAAAACTTAGTCTCCGTCCTCTTCAAATAAAAGATCGTGGCTTCGAATGGTCATTAGTTCTTGTCGATCATATTGATTGTTTACAAGGAGCCTCATGGCCTGTGTTCGTATCGCACGTTCAATCACATTTCGTACATACCGTCCGTTTGAAAAATTAGATGGACCTAATTCGGATTTTTTCCATATCAAATGGTCTCTCATTTTCTTTTCGGCTTCCATACTTAGTACGTATTCTTTTTCCTTCATCATTCGAGACCCAATTTCCATGAGTTGGTCCACACTATAATCCGGAAAATCAATAACCAATGGGAAACGCGATTCTAACCCCGGGTTCAGAGTCAAGAAATGATTCATCTCTCTAGAGTATCCCGCCAAAATCAAGATAAACTCATGCTGCTTATCTTCCATATGCTTCACAAGTGTATCAATGGCTTCTTTCCCGAAGTCCTTTTCTCCGCCTCTCCCTAAGGAGTACGCCTCATCGATAAAGAGGATCCCGCCTATTGCTTTTTTTATTAAATCTCTTGTTTTCTGTGCTGTGTGACCGATGTATTCTCCGACTAGATCAGCTCGTTCCGCTTCAATTAAATGCCCTTTTGATAATACATTCATCTTTTGAAAAAGCTTTCCTATGAGCCGAGCCACTGTCGTCTTCCCAGTGCCAGGATTTCCTTTGAACATCATATGCAACGCTTGCTTCCCTGACTTGAGCCCTGCTTCTTCCCGCTTCTTATTTACATAAATCCAGGCATATATCTCTTTAATCATTTTTTTCATTTCATTCATACCCACTAGGGCACTTAACTCTCGTTCAATCTCTCGTAACTCCGCATGATCATTTGTTGTTTCATGAGGGACAGGACTCTTCTTTACAAAAACCGGCTCTTTTACACTTCTTCTTTTTTGTGAGTTTAATACAACGCTTATTTGACCATTATTCTTCATTCGAATTGGCTGGTCCAAAGCTTTCACCTCTCAATCACTAAACAGTATACTCTTACGATGTTGAATGGGTGACAAATGCCTATATAATGAATCATTTGGACACGGCTTCGCCTCTACTTCTAGAAGCGCTTTACGCTCGAGAGCCAGTTTTATCAAATTCCGGCTTCTTTAAGTTCTTACACACTACTATATATGTATTCAACAATGTCCCATTCCATTAGTGAAAATTTGTCCGAGGTGGGGAGAGTTTGTTTTGGGTGTGGCATTGGGAAGGTGAATTAAAGGCCGGTTTATGTTGTGTTGGTGACTTCGTGTAGGAGAGTTATAAGGTGAATTTGGTTTATGTTCTGGTTTTGGTGTGGAATTCGAAATAAGTGAACATATAGAGGATTTTTGTTCTAGTTTTATAGATGTAAGGAGGCAAATTAGAACATAAATTGAATTTTTGTTCTAGTTTTGCTGAAGGCACCCTTAAAAGTTGAACATAAATTAGGTTTATGTCCTAGTTTTAAAGCTGCATAGCGTAAAACTAGAACGTAAATAAGTTTTATCTCCTAGTTTTGGGACAGCGGAGAAGAAAACTAGAACATAAATCCCGTTTCCACGAATTCCTCACCAACATCCTAAGCAAAAAAAGAATGCCCCTCCATTACCAGGGACATTCTCTCACAGGATACTATTTCATTATGCTTCGTTGGTATCAATGGTTACGTTACGTTGTGGAGCAAAGGTAGAGATTGCGTGTTTGAAGACTAGTTGCTGTTTACCGTCACAGTCGAATAATACCGTGAAGTTATCGAAACCTTTTATATTTCCCCTGATTTGAAACCCGTTTAATAAAAAGACGGTTACCGGGATTCCTTCTTTTCGTAACTGATTCAGATATTGGTCCTGAATATTAACCGGTTGCTTCATGGTCCTGCCTCCTATTCTCTCTCTGCGATAGACCTTACAAGGTGATTCGCTTGTTAATTTATGTATTCGCCTTGAGTTCCAACTTTCCTGCTATGAATTGCGAGATTTCCTCAATTTTTTTCTCGATTGCGGAAATATCTGTCATATCAAACCACTCAACCTCTAGCTGGTTGCGGAACCAGGTAAATTGGCGTTTGGCGTAATTTCTGGAGTTCTTTTTTAATTTTTCAACAGCTGTTTCTATATCCACTTTTCCTTCAAGATATTCGTAGATTTCTTTATAGCCTATTCCTTGTACAGCTTGGGTTCCATGAATATTTTGATCAAAAAGTCCTTTTACCTCTTCTAATAAACCCGCCTTCATCATCACATCTACCCGATGGTTAATTCTTTCATATAAAAGGTCCCGGTCCATCCTTAGTCCAACGATGGCTGCATCATATAAAAGCTCTTTGGACTGAGTTTCCTTCCATTTAGAAAACGGTACTCCGGTGTCAAGGTACACTTCGAGAGCACGGATTACTCTTCTTGTGTTATTCGGATGGATCAATTGTGCGCTATCAGGGTCCACTTGCGTCAGTTTTTCGTAAAGTGGCTCAATCCCCTCTTTTTCAAACTGGAGATAAAGTGCATCTCTCGTTTCGTTTGAAGTTTCTTCTTGGAACTGAAAATCAAATAGCACCGATTGAATGTATAGCCCTGTTCCTCCCACGATAAAAGGGAGCTTTCCGCGCTTTTCGATTTCTGTAATCTTTTCCCGCACTAACTTTTGAAAATCTGCGACGGTAAAAGATTCATCCGGTTCGCGAATATCAATCAAATGGTGCGGAACACCATCCATTTCTTCTTCTGTAACTTTTGCAGTCCCGATATCTAAGCCACGGTAAATTTGCATGGAGTCACCACTGATAATTTCTCCATTCCATTTTTTCGCCAG
The DNA here is from genome assembly GCF_039522365.1 of Bacillus carboniphilus. Lineage (GTDB taxonomy): Bacteria > Bacillota > Bacilli > Bacillales > JC228 > Bacillus_BF > Bacillus_BF carboniphilus. Next base: position 39,114 of record NZ_BAAADJ010000056.1, read on the forward strand.
TTCAATACTAACTTTAGTTTTACCGACTGCGGTAGGACCGATAATGACAACTACCTTTTGTTGTTCCGTCATAAAGCTCGTTTCCTTTCTTTACTTAAAAGAGTAATGAGCTTTTCTTACACAAATGTCCAACATCTTCACATTATAGTCAGTCGTTGCGACTTTTATACTCTTACTCTTATGTTTTTTATGTAAAAAAACGCCTTGATCGATGGCTGACCAAGGCGCCTCCATTTATTGTAAAAAGACTACATGACCCTCTTAAACATTTTCTCCAGCTCGTAGGTCGTGAATTTGACAAGAATAGGTCTCCCATGCGGACAAGTAAACGGATCACTTGCCTTTCTGAGATCGTTCAGTAGGGTTTCAATTTCTTCTTGTCTTAAGTACCGATTCGCCTTTATCGAGCCTTTACAACTCATAAGGATGGCCGCTTCCTCTCGAATTTTCTCGATACTAATTTTATTCATCTGCAAAAGCTGTTCAATCATTTCTTCAATCGTTTCCTTCTCCTCCCCTTTTGGAAACCAGGATGGATGCGAACGAACGATAAAGCTATTCATCCCGAACTCTTCTAGGAATACACCAACGGATTCTAGTTTACTCTTATTCTCTGTAATTTTCATAAAATCATCCGGTGCAAACTCTAATGTTAATGGAATGAGTAGTTCTTGTACGTCATTTGGAACCTGTTGAACTTTCACTCTAAAAAACTCGTACTTCAACCGCTCTTGTGCAGCATGCTGGTCAATCAGATATAGCCCCTCATCATTCTGCGCAATAATGTATGTCCCATGTGCTTGACCAACAAAATAGAGAGGTGGTATTCGATATTCGCTTTGTTCCTCTTGAGGTTCCGCCTGCTCCACATGCGGGGGCTCGTGCCAAACGTCGGTCGATTCAGTATCTACTTCTCTAATAAAAGATGAGTCTACTTCTGGTTGGAATGATACAGGACTCGTTGGTTCCGGTTGTGTCACCACATGAGTTGGTATTTCTTTGTGAAATGGTCGATCCACTTTGAGTTCTTCTGTTGTTGGAGCATCCCACTGTAATGTCGTTTGTACCGGCTTCTCTTCCCGCTTTACAAACCCTTTAGCCGCAGATGGAATCAACGTTTCTTTCCGCCATCTACTTCTAATGGCATCGGTTACCTGCTCCTTTAATTCCCCTTCTTTACTGAAGCGAACCTCGAGCTTGGAAGGATGAACATTCACATCCAGCAGTAATGGGTCCATCTTAATATCCAATAGACAAATCGGATAGCGACCGATTGGTAAAAAGGTATGGAAGCCATCCATTATGGCTTTTTGAATCGCATGATTTCGAATAAAACGTCCGTTCACAATGATGGTCATGTAATGGCGGGAAGCTCTCGTTACCTCTGGCTTAGCCATGTAGCCTTTGATTTCAAAATCAAGTGAAGATGCTTCAAACGTAACCATGTCTTTCGCAATTCCTACACCATATATAGAGGCCAAAACTTGAACAGGGTCTCCGTTTCCACTTGTTTGCAAAAGCTTTTTACCGTTATGCACTAAGCGGAAGGAGACATTTGGATAACAAAGAGCGATTCGACTGACAACGTCCGTAATATGACCTAATTCTGTATGAAGCGTCTTCATGTATTTGAGACGAGCCGGCGTGTTGAAAAAAAGCTCCTGAACCGTTAAATCCGTCCCTTTTCTGGCGTGAGCCTTTTCAAAAGAGACAACATGCCCACCATCCAACTCAATTTTGCTACCTTCGTCTTCCGTAATAGAGCACGTTTGCAAAGTCACTTTGGAGACAGAGGCAATACTCGGAAGTGCCTCACCACGAAATCCAAGTGTACGAACACGGAACAAATCCTCTTCATTTTGAATTTTACTCGTAGCATGTCGTTTAAAAGCCGTGACAACATCCTCATGTTCAATTCCCGAACCGTTGTCAATAATTCGAATTTCTTCGAGACCCGCTTCCTTTACCAGAATATCGATTACTGTACTACTAGCGTCAACTGCATTTTCGACCAATTCTTTTACGACGGAGGCAGGGCGCTCCACTACTTCACCAGCCGCTATTTTGTTAGACAGATGATCACCAAGTTCATGAATTCTCCCCATGTTTTAGCCTCCTTCCATAATTATTTCAACAATTTCTGTAGCTTATATAATGCGTTCATCGCATCCATTGGCGTCATTTCCATGAGCTCTAATTTTTCTAACTCCTCAACTAGTTCGGAATGCTTTTTCAAGCCCTTTTCTTGAAGGGGTTCACTTTTCTCTTCCACGAAAAATGAAAGTTGCTCATCCTGAGAGGTCATTTCTTTAACCTGGCTTTCAGCCTTAACAGGAGTATCTTCCTTATTTTCAAAGGTTGCTAAAATTTCTTGGGCACGCTGAATCACTTCACGTGGTAGTTCTGCGAGCTCTGCGACATGAATACCATAGCTTTTGTCAGCAGCTCCCTCTTTCAGCTTGTGTAAAAAGACAACTTTCCCATTTTCTTCAGATACGCTCACGTGAATATTTTTCAACCTTGGTAATTCGTTTGCAAGCACCGTTAATTCATGGTAATGGGTTGAAAATAAAGTCTTTGCGCCAATTTCGTTATGCACGTACTCAATCATCGCTTGCGCAAGTGACATCCCATCATACGTAGAAGTACCTCTTCCAATTTCATCAAATAAGATGAGACTGTTTTGAGTCGCTTTCGTTAGAGCATTTTTGGCTTCTAACATCTCAACCATGAATGTACTTTGCCCTGACACAAGGTCATCAGCGGCTCCAATTCTAGTAAAAATTTGATCAAAGATCGGGAGTGCCGCTTGGTCAGCTGGAACAAAGCAACCAATTTGAGCCATAATGGCAGTCAATGCTACCTGTCTCATATACGTACTTTTACCAGCCATATTAGGACCCGTAATTAGCAACAGCTCTCGTTCAGCATCCATATAGCAATCATTTGGTACATACGTCTGCATACCTAATACTTTCTCAACCACTGCATGTCTACCATTTTGAATCACTAGCTTGCGGTCCTTCGAAAAGGTTGGCCTTACAAAGTGACGTTCCTCACTAATGGTTGCAAAGCTTTGTAAAACATCAATTTCACTGATCGCTTTCGCCAAAGCTTGTAATCTCGGAATATACTGTTTGATTTCTTCACGAATCCCAACAAATAGGTCATATTCAAGCTCTACACTTTTCTCTTCTGCTTCTAAAATTAAAGCTTCTTTTTCTTTTAGATCAGGGGTAATAAAACGTTCCGCATTCGTTAACGTTTGCTTCCGGTCGTATTGTCCTTCTTTTAAGAGGTGTAAATTCGCTTTCGTCACTTCAATATAGTAACCAAATACACGGTTATAACCGACCTTTAATGATTTAATTCCTGTCTTTCTGCGTTCTTCCTGTTCCAGTTCAGCAATCCATGTCTTCCCGTTTCTACTTGCTTCCCTGTATTGGTCCAGTTTCTCATGGTATCCGTCTTTAATTAACCCACCTTCTTTTACAGAAATAGGCGGATTCTCTTGAATCGCTTTGTCTAGAAGTTCATAAACCTCCTCACAAGCATCCAGGTAGTCATCCCACTTAGTTGAAGTAGAAAGAAGCCCGAGAACGATATTTTTTATATCAGGAATTTGACTTAGTGAATTTTTTAGTTGAATAAAATCACGCCCGTTCACATTTCCGAACGCAATTCGTCCCGCTAAACGTTCTAAATCATACACCTTTTGTAATTTTTCTCGAAGGTCCTGACGTTCAAAGAAACGGCCCTTCAAAATTTCAACAAAATTCACTCGCTCTTCAATTTCGCGTTCACTTGTAAGCGGTCGGTCGATCCACGTTTTCAGGAGACGCCCACCCATCGCTGTTGCCGTTTCATCTAAGAGCCAAAGTAAACTACCTTTCTTGTCCTTCGTTCTAATCGTTTCCGTAAGCTCCAAGTTCCGCTTGGAATACTCGTCCATTTTTAAATAATGTTGAGTTTGATAGATTTCAGCCGCTTGTAGATGATCTAAGTTTCTTTTCTGTGTCCGGTGCAAATAGCTTAATATTCTGGTAACCGTTGAAATTTCTTCTGGATGAGTAAGGTTTTTCAACAATTGCGGGAACGAAGCTGTATCGTCGTCTTTCTCCTGAACAGAGATGGTAACCCCATACCGATTTTGAAGAGTGTCAGTCCATTGGTCCTTAAAGTTTTGTGGAACGACCACTTCCTTCGCCCCTATCAAGGCACACTCACTAAAGCAGTCCTCCACCGTTTCAAACATCGTCAGCTTCAGCTCTCCCGTAGATAAATCACAATAGGTAAAACCGTAACGCTCATCGAACGGCGTGATTGAAACCATATAATTATTTTCTTTATCCTCTAATGTATGGCTATCCATCAATGTACCAGGAGTGATCAACTGAACAACTTCACGCTTCACTACTCCCTTTGCCTGCCGAGGATCTTCTACCTGCTCGCATATAGCCACTTTCTTACCTTTTCGAATCAACTGATCTATGTAATTTGGCGCTGAATGGTAAGGAACCCCACACATCGGAATCCGTTCTTCTCCCCCACCATCTCTGGACGTCAACGTAATTTCTAATTCCTTCGAAGCTTGTATCGCATCTTGAAAAAACATTTCATAAAAATCACCTAAACGGAAAAATAGAAATGCATCTTCATAGTCTTTTTTAATTTGTAAATATTGTTGAATCATAGGCGTATAACCCATCGGTATCACAAAACCTTTCTACGTAACACTGTCTTTTTCATTTCTCCATTATATCATAGAGGCTTGTCCTCTATCACTGGAAGAAATGGTAGATTTGATGAGAATGTGGCCGGAGGTTGGTTCCATTTATTTAGGGTTTTCAGAACTCTGGAAGAGTTATTCGGAACTAAGCTGGCACTTTTCGGAACTCCGAGGATACTTTTCAGAACTTAGAGGGGGTTTTTCGGAACTTGGAGAGACTTTTCAGAACTTGGAGGGGATTTTTCGGAACTTGGAGAGACTTTTCAGAACTTAGTGGGCACTTTTCAGAACTCGCAACCTCCTTTTCGGAACTCGCAACCTCTTTTTCAGAACTTAGAGTACACTTTTCAGAACTCAGCAACTCTTTTTCAGAACTCGCAACCTCATTTTCGGAACTCAGAGGGCACTTTTCAGAACTCGACACCTCTTTTTCAGAACTTAAAACCTTCCTATTGGAAAATCCCCCCTCTATCGGAAATCTCCACCGTCCTATCGGAAAACTTCAGCCTCATATCGGAAATCTCCGCACTCCTATCGGAAAATTCCACCCCCCTATCGGAAATCTCCGCACTCCTATCGGAAAATTCCACTCCCCTATCGGAAGTCTCCGCACTCCTATCGGAAAATTCCACTCCCCTATCGGAAATCTCCGCACTCCTTTCAGAAATTCCTCCCTCCTACTGGAAATACCATCCTCCCTATCAAAGTCCTTCCCCCTTCCAGGCCCTCCCTCAACAGAACCTGTACCAATTCAAAATAAAAAAAACTAGGAAGGACCTGCTTCCTAGTGTTTATTCCTCTTCAGTTCCGATTAAGAAGTCAGGATTTAGTTCCTCGAACTCCTCATCGTCTACATCAAGTTCCCAATCGTGATCGTCTTCTTCGCAGTCTGGGTCGTAGGCTACGCAGATTTTAGTTTCACCAATCACTTCGACTAGGAATTCTCTTTCTGCATTTACAATAATCTTATTTCCGTTAGGGGAAACAACTGCTTCTACGCAGTTTGGCTGTTGAAGCACTTTACACTTTACATCTAGGTCTTCTAGAACATCCTCATCGCGGTATTTTAGCTTAATGACATCGGTATACGGTACTTTGCAAGTACATACATCTGTTTTTGTATTATCGGAGTGGGAGAACCAACAGTTAATATCATAATGTCCGCTAACTTCGACCGTATTACCAGATTTCTTCGCTTCATACGTATGGTTAATGATCCAGGCACCTAGGATGCTCGACGGATTCTTTGTAGGGCTTACCGTATGATTAGACTGTGTAAATTTACGACCTTTTGCCACGACAGCCTTTGTAATAATCTCTCTATAATCTGCCATGCGAGCTAAACCTCCTCTAGTCTTTTCATTTCATCCTATGCGGGACAATAGACTAGTGTGCGAATATTTATTGGATGATTATTTTGGAATTTGCATAGGCTAAAAACTATTACATCATATGCTATGGGTGCATTTGTGTGTGTGTCTAGGGATTTTCTTTTTGGGGAAATGGGCGAAATTGTTTTGGAGGATTTTTGTGAAAATGATCAGTTTACTTTAGGTTTGTAGGCTTTTGGTGTCATTGGGGGTCAATGGTTACCATTCTGACTCTGGTTTACTCAAAACGGGCATCATTACTCCACTTTGTAACCATTTCCACCGATCACCCCCGTAAAACCGACCTCATTCTTACAGAAAATCAACCACCCCTCCAATATTCACACCAACAAAAAAACCCGCTCCACCAAAGCGAGCGGGCCATACATATTATGAGCAGCTTGAGCCACTTGTGTTTTCTACTTGTGAACCAGTTTCCCCACGAAGGAGGTCACCGCCAGTTGACTCAATGATTTGGTTTGTTACTGTGTTTGAAATGGTGTGTGCTACAACTTGAAGTAGGTCATTTACTTCTACTTGTGAGCTTTTGAATTCTTGAACAACCGGAATTTCATCAATTTCTTGTTCAATCTTTTCAATCTTTGCTTCCACCATTTTTAATGCTTCTGTTTTACCGAAGTGCTGGAAGTTAACAGCCGACTTTTGTAAACTCTTTAGGCTCGCGATTTTTTCACGGACCTTTTGGTTTTGGTTAATTTGTGCCTCTGCACGTTTGAAGAAATCCACTTCTTCCGTTTCTGAAATCATTGCTGCTAATTCACGTGCACGTGCGATAATATCTTCTTTAGTATATTTTGCCATGTTAGTTCACCTCTACCGTTTCCTCGATCATTTCACCGTCAAGCGTCCAAGTTTTTGCTTCATTCACTTTTACTTTTACAATCTGGCCAATGGCAGACTTTGGACCTCTAAAGTTAACCAGTTTGTTTTTGCTTGTATAACCTGCTAATACATCTGGGTTATTTTTACTTTCTCCTTCAACTAATACCTCGACCACCTGGCCTTCGTATTTTTTCATCGCTTCTGCAGAAAGTTCATTTACCAGCGCATTTAAGCGCTGTAGACGTTCCTTTTTCACTTCCATCGGAACATTATCCTTCATTTTAGCTGCAGGCGTTCCCTCACGAGGAGAATAGATGAACGTATAGGCCGCTTCAAATCCAACCTCACGATATAATGAAAGGGTTTCTTGGAATTGCTCTTCCGTTTCATTTGGGAAACCTACAATAATATCTGTTGTAAAAGTAGCATCCGGAATGGCTTTTTTAATTTTAGCAACAAGATTCAGGAAATGTTCACGCGTATATTTTCTCGCCATAATCTTTAATACATCACTTGAACCAGATTGAACTGGAAGGTGAATGTGATCCATTAAGTTGCCTTTTTTCGCTAATACTTCAATTAAACGATCATCGAAATCACGTGGATGACTGGTTGTGAAACGGATACGTGGGATATCAATAGAACGAAGCTCATCCATTAAGTCACCTAGTCCGTACTTCATATCCTCGAAATCTTTTCCGTACGCGTTTACGTTTTGACCAAGAAGTGTAATTTCTTTATACCCTTGAGCTGCCAAGTGGCGAACCTCTTGGATGATATCTTCAGGGCGACGACTTCTTTCCTTACCACGCGTATATGGAACGATACAATACGTACAGAACTTATCGCAACCGTACATAATGTTGACCCAACCTTTGATTTGGCCCTTGCGCACTTTTGGAAGGTTCTCAATCACGTCCCCTTCTTTAGACCAAACTTCCACAACCATTGCTTTTTGCATGTACGCTTCTTTCAAAATGTGTGGTAGGCGGTGAATGTTGTGTGTACCAAAAATCATATCAACATTTTGGTATGATTGAAGAATCTTATTTACCACTGATTCCTCTTGAGACATACAACCACAAACCCCGATTAAAAGATCAGGTTTTTCTGTTTTCAAATGTTTCAAATGTCCAAGCTCACCAAACACTTTGTTCTCCGCATTTTCACGAATCGCACAAGTGTTTAGAAGGATGACATCAGAATCTTCCACTGTAGCTGATGGCTCATACCCAAGTGCCATGAAGATCCCAGCCATAACTTCTGTGTCGTGTTCGTTCATTTGACAGCCATACGTTCTAATGTAAAATTTCTTACCGTCTCCAAGACCTCTGAACTCCTCAGAGATTTTAAAGTCTTTGTGATATTTTACTTCTTCTTTTCCTCGTTTTTTGGCGTCCTTTAAGTTGGGAGGAATATAAACAGACTGAAAATACTTGCTGTAATCCTTCTCGGATTTTTTGTCCGCGGGCTTAACAGCTTCTACTTGTTGTCCTTCTTTTCTTTGATTTTCATTCATCTATAAGAACTCCTTTCTCCTACGTTTATAGACGAAACGCAATAAAATTAAAACGACATAAATCACACTTTATCCAAATAAAACTCGATTAGCCTGAGTTCTGTCAGCTTGTTTACCAAGTAAACAACCCACAATTCTACACATTACCTTAGTATAAAGGTTTTTCTAGGCTGAAACAATAGGGGAGACTTTGGGAAAAGTGGCAGGTTCGTGAAGATTTGGATAGGAAGAAAAAGAAAAATCTCTCCCTATCCCAATATGGAATAAAAAGAGATTCTTCCATCTATAACCCTTCTTTTTGACCCAAAGCCTCTTTAGCCTGTTTCACTTTGTCCTCATCACCCATCGCAGCTCCCAGCCTAACAATTTCATTAAGGGTTTCGACTTTCAGGTTTTGGTTAATGTGCATGCTTTGCACAATCCGTGTCATTTCCTCTTCATTCCCAAGAAGTTGGTAGTATTTCAACTGTAGTTCTGCCCCAAACGAGTCTTGGCTTGGATTAAGTGATAAAACGAACTCCTCGGCCTTATGGGGATCTTCTTTTATAAATAGATAGTAATAAGCGTAGGGATAGGCAAAACTTTCGCTCAAATTCATTTCTTCCACGATGGGAATAATCTGTTCAAATAGACTTATATTGTCGGAATAGTAAGCTTCTAAAATAGCAAGACGCACATAAAATTCCGACTCCTCCCTTAAGGACACGATTTCCTTCCCATCGTCAATGGGTACATAAAGACTCACCTCTTCTTGTGTAGCCTGCTTTAAGTGAGAAAGTTCCATGCGTCTTGATTCCCCAGCTTCTACATCCAAGTAAATGAGTTCCTTTTCTGAGTAGCCGTAAAAAATCCCATTTACTTCTCTACTACCAACTGGATAAAAAGTTACTAGAACGGGGTGACCTTTTTCTAACCCAGCTACAATGTCCTCAGCATCACCATAGGTAGGTAAAATAAAAACCCCTTTTTCATCCATAACTTGAAGTAAGTCGGTTAGTGCATAAGTAGAGAAATCTGTAATTTCTGAGATGTTCTCTAAATCTTGGTCCGTCAATTCTTGATTAAAATATTGGAGGATTCTTTCCAAGCCCTGAAAATGAGCATCTTGGAAATTCAACTCTCCTTCAAGGAGTTCTTCGTAGTTCTCAACCATAACCAAAGGGCGTTCCTCTTCTATCTCATTCTCCACTTCTGGCTTCTGATTACAGCCGGTTAACACCATCCATACCAAACTAATGGTAAAAAGAACCCGAATCATGTGCTTGACCCCTGACTTTCTCGACTATGTCCGTTTATCCTTCCATCTAATAGAAAGATCTTTTCATCGGCTCTTTCCGCTATGTGAATGTCATGAGTAATTATGACAACGGTTACCCCATCTACTTTGTTCACTTCTTCTAGTAGTTGAATAATCTTTTCACCTGTTTCTGAATCGAGGTTTCCTGTAGGCTCATCTGCTAGAATGATAGATGGTTTTGTAATAAGGGCTCTGGCAATGGCGACCCGCTGTTGCTCGCCTCCTGATAGTCTGGATGGCAGATGGTTCATCCGATGGCTTAAGCCCACTCTCTCCAATGCTTCTTTTGCATTATTTTTAAGGGCCGATGAGGAAAACATCGACAACAATGGCATCATTACATTTTCTAAAGCCGTTGCCGTTGTTAACAGTTGAAATTGTTGGAAGACATAGCCGATTTTCTCCAATCGAAGCTTGGCTAATTGGTGGTCATTCATTTTATGAACCGGTTGTTCATCCACCCAAATCTCGCCGTGATCAATCGGCTCCAATCCACCCAGTACGTGGAGCAAGGTTGATTTCCCTGATCCAGAAGGACCTTGAATCGACACATAGCTCCCTTTATCTATCGAAAGAGACACATCTTTTAAGACCTCAACCGTTTCACCGCCGGCTACATAACTCTTTTTTACACCCTGAACGTTTATCATCCGTTATCCCCCTTTTTAGGCATTATGCTGCCCCTTTACAACGGCATTCATCTTCATACCTTTCACAATGAGCCAAGTAAACAGGACCATTAGTATGATTGGTGAGATGATCATCAGTGCAACCATCCATATCGGTAACCAAAGATTGGAGAAAAAGGTCAACAGCGCGTATCCTCCCATGGTGCCCAGTACCGAACCTAGTGCGGAAACAATAAAAGCTTCCATACTTAAATAAAGCTGAATTCGTTTCATTGGCCAGCCAATCGAACGAATAATCGAAAATTCCTTTCTCCGTTCGGTAATATTTAAAAATAGTAACAAAAATACCGTTAGGATGGTTAGGACGATTCCAATGATTAGGAAAATCGTTTGATAGCTTTTTAGATTTAGGTCAATCGTTTCCCCAAGAAAGCTTAAGAAGAGAAAATCGGATAAGCTTTGTTGGGTAGCTACAAATAGCATCGACATAAATGTAGTTAAAGCAAGTACCATAGCTAGTAAACCAAACCGTAATGGGCGACGAAGTAATTGATGAAGGACGTAAGAAAGCAGTCCGTTGATCTTGAACATGCGCATAAAACTCCATTCTGTCCCTTCACCTTCTAGCCCAGCACGTGGTGATAGCTTTAAAGATTTTCGGCTGCCGGAGAGGTAACCGATGCTAATAAGTATAATCATGATGAACCAAATCCAGAGGAAGTGGTACCAAACAAGTGATTGAAGCCACATATTGGTTATGATGACCACAGCGATCGGCACCAAACTAATCCCTATAATTTCGAAAGCAAGCACCTGTGCAATTTTTCGTCGAGTCCACCCAATAGCACGGAGAATCGCAAACTCACTCGAACGTTGCAATAGACTATGGGTAATAACTGTGTAGCAGAAAATAAAACTGATTAAAAGCAAGTACACAAACAGTAACACGTTCGTTTTTTCAATTTGGTTTTCAATCGACCAGCTAACGCCTTTTTGTTGCCAACTTTCCTCAACCACTCCAACTTCATCCGCTGAATCACCAGCTAGTTGGACATGCATTTTACTGGCACCCGAACCTAGCATGATTTCGACTTTATGCCCCGTCTGTTCATTTATTTGGTATGCAACCTCTTCTATTTTCCGCTGACTTTCCTCTGATCGTTCCGCTACGTCTTCCACAACAACTCGAATAGACGAAAGTGGTGGAGTGTCATGATACACATGTTTCAATGCGTCTAAGGTAGTGAGCATATCAGGTGCCCCCGGATAGTAGGAAGCTTTTACTGGCAATGGAAGTAACGATGTAGGTTCTATTTCTTCACCTAATCCGTTTTGGATGATCATACTATGATGTGGTGTATAAATATCGAGGGGATCTCCCTCTTCCCAGGATTCCTCAAAAGTAGGAACAATGTTCGATGAGTCGTAAAGTCCAATTACATCGATTGTAAAATCATATGTTTCTCTTTTACCCGATTGGTATCGATAAAATGGGAAATCAACATTAGAGTAAAACGGGCTCGAATTTTGAAATGTCTTAGCTTGTATTGAAGGAATTTCTCCTTGTACACTTTTTAGTAATTCATATTGGAGTGGAGAATAACGAAGTATCTCTGTGGGTGCATACCTTTGTAAATACGGTTCTTCTGAAAAATTCCCCGCTTCATCAAAGTCGATATTTACATTTTTAAATCTGTATTCCGATGATAAGGTTGAAATCTCTAGTTGTGCAACTGGAGTTTCCGTTAACCTTTGGAAAAAACTTCTCGTTCCTGCTGAAAGATCCCCTTCCTCCACTTCATCAGGCAGTATAAACTCTTGTATGATAACCCTATCATTCATTTCGTATTGTGGATCTTGTAACCCAATGACAGGGATAATATTCATTTGTGCATTTCCATCATAATGGATCGATGCTTCATCCAGATATGACCCTGAAATGACACTATTAGACAAGTTATATAACTTATCTTCTGCCTCTGGGTCTATGGCTACTAACAGCATTTCATTTGGATATCGAATGGTAGCACCTGGTAGAACGTTTATAGGATACCCTCTTTCCTCCAACATCTTTTGATAGAGGAGGGATCCTTCTAGTGATGGGTCATAATTCTCTTGAATCGAGGAGTTATTTTTCAGTATGTATGTTTGATATCCGTCAAATGCAGTAGTTTCACTTGAAATCCGATACCAATGACCAGGTTTTGCATGTATATAGTTTGCTCTCATGCCATCATAATTGATAAAGCCAATCAAGGCTACAGGAGCCGCAACTTCCACCCCTGGTATTTTCTCTATCGTTTCTAGATCGGTCATAGAGATTCCACCGTAACTAGCCATACTAGATTGTGGGGCAACCCAACCATTCTCTAAAACTCTTAATCCATCATCTTGTTGAGGTGTTACTAAAATATCATATTGATAACGCCAGTTTTTCTCTAAATCTGATTGAGCTTGAATAACAATTCGATCTGTTACGGTTTGCGTTCCTGCATATCCTACTCCTAAACAACTTAAAATGAGTACGATTGTTAAAAATAATAACCACCGTTCTCGAGTGGATGCTTTTATGTATTGTAACAATCAAAATTCCTCCCTAGTAGAAGCCAATACTTATTATTAGGCTATTTTCGTATACTTTGTTGCTTTTGACAGTAGTTGGTTGTATGAACAAGATGCGTTGATTTCCGTTGCAGGAGCTTGCTTTCCGCAGGCGGTCCGGGAGCCTCCTCGTCGCTTACGCTCCTGCGGGGTCTCCCTTGTCCCTTCCTCCTGCAGGAGTCAAGCACCTTCCACTCCAATCAACTGCGGTTTAACAACACGTGAAATAAACAACAATCTTTACGAAAACAGCGTATTATTATTACAGTTATAGTGTTACATAATTGGGCAATAAGAACTTACTTTTGTACTAATAGTGCGGAATTCCTGTCTATCTCCAATGTGGCGGTGCTGCTGCTCATATTTATAGTATCCACTATTATGAACACAACTATAGTAAGTATAATGAGTCTGCCAGCTAGAACCTCCATGATGTGCGCTTGAACTTAATGGGTTTGCAAATAACGAACCTACTAAAGCAAGACCAAACAAAAACTTTGAAAATTTTTTCATGTTTCTCCACTCCTCTTTTATTATACAGTATTGGCTTCCAAAATCACCCTATCATAATACCAGAATTTAACATAGCATATTTTGGAATTTTTGTAATATTTGGTAAAAATGACTCATAGAGGAAACTGTCATATCACTTCCATTTTGGGAGTTTTTTCCTAATTAGGTTGTTTGCGAAACCATCAGTAGGAAATATGATAGGTTAGAAAAGTATTGAAGGTGGAGCCCTTAGAATGTGAATAAGAAAAACCGGGCAAAAACCGCCCGGTCCTTTTTTGTCTAGTGGATGTCCGATAACTTGTACTCTTTCCCATGTACCCCTTTATAGTACTCCGGGTACATT
>NZ_BAAADJ010000057.1 GCF_039522365.1 Bacillus carboniphilus
ATATTGTCCTTTTCGCTGGCCAGCTTCAGGACTCTTTCATTCTACCAAGAGGCTATTTTTTTATTCAAACCTCATTTTTCTCCATTACAGGAATGCTGACCGTTAGCTCAATAAATACTCCAACCAAATAAAAGCAAACATTCTAGTATCAATGCTTTTTTTGGCCTTCAACATTAGGTGTTACATTATGGAATTAAACATTCAAAAGACCCATATGACCATCTTCCGTTTTTATCCACAAAGATATATACATCAACAATAAATCCATCATCTCTTGTGGAATCTAATTCTATTAAGAAATCTTCTGTAAGAGATCCTATTTCTTTTTCAAAGTCTTTTAGAAACTTTATCATTTTAAGGTCCCATACCGTGTACACAAAATCATGCCACTTTTGTTTAAATCTCATGTAAACAAAAGGGTCGATTTCTAAGCCCCTCATACTAATACCAGATTGGTTCATCAGCAATTTTGCATTTTCATTATCAGAACTACTTACTCCTAACCAATAAAAGTTATGTTCGTCAAATAAATCTTGGTGTTCTACCAATAATTCCACGAACCTTAATATATATAACTCATCTTTGGGGTAGGGGAAATACATAGGCGGGAAAGTTATACTGCCCTTCAATGGTTTTACAAAGTTTTCTTTTAGTAATTGCTTCATCTTACTCACCGTTTCTTACCTTTTAAGGATTTGCATTTTATACATACCTGTTCCGTTCGCTGAATAACTTAGTTGATTGAGTCCCCACTTTTTCTATCGATAATTTTTTCTTTTTGCAGCAAGGTAAAATATGACTAAACCCACAGGAATAGCTATAACAAACAGAAAAGAGAATAATTGAAAGATTGAATCTCCCAATGTAAATCCACCTTGACCTTGAATAGAAAGTAATAACATAAAAAACTCCCCTTTTATATAATGGTCCTTCTTAAACAATCCTGACCGTTTGTATTAGTAATACATAAAATTTTACCACAATATCCCAGACAGGAGTCCCTATATTCTGAAAAGAATGGCAAATGAAAAAAGACCGTCCTTATGACGACCTTCCTATAAGTCCTTCTTAAACAATACTGACCGTTTGTTGAATAAGGATTCCAACAAAAAAGGTGGCTAATCCTCCCTGGATCACGCACCCGTTAATGCAATAACAAAATAACTTCTATTTGCTGGTTTAGCTCAGTAAGAACTATTAAAAAGTTGCTCATTAAATACACTAATTGAATATATGTTTTCTTCTAATAAGTTATCAATTATCTTCTTTATTACATGCGGTTCTCGTAAATCCTCGTTTTCAAATGCTAAAAGGTCATTAACTTTTATCCACTTGCTGTCAGTAATTTCATCTTCTTCGAGATTTAATGTACCTCCAATAACCTCACCAATAAAATGAAATAAAATTACTTGATTGTTCGTATTACTGATAAAATTATATACTCCAGTCGTGCCAATCAGTTTTACATCTAACCCCGTTTCCTCTTTAACTTCCCTCCGAGCTGAATAAAGAATGTCCTCACCATACTCTATATGTCCACTCGGAAAGTTCCACTTATCGAGAGCAGTAGGTTTATTCTCTTTTATAATTAAGACTTTATCATTACCAAAGATTGATACACTTGCTACTAATACAATTCCATCTTGAGACATCCATTTCTCCTCAGTTCTTTTTGAAAATTACATTTGTCTTTATTATAAATAAATAACTTCTTCTTTTACTATACTGCCCCGTGTGTTAAATAAGGGATGTGACAAGTATGGTGGATAATCCTTTTTGGATCAACGCTAAAAACAAAACTCAATATTCTGACTTTTTATACGGAAAATATTTTGTTTCCTTTATTGTCAGGTTGCATTTCTGTTATTTTTATTTCTATCACAGCTCCTGCTCGAATGGAAATGTAACGGTCCTCAAGTTCTAAAATAATATCAGTTAAGTATTGATTGCTTCCATCAACAAATCCATAAACACTTACTTTATTAATTTTATTGTGGTTAAGAGAAAAACTTGAGCTTTTTATAACATGACTTTGATAATGAGTATTTACTGAAATATATTGGAGTGGTTCTGGAGTATTTTGTTCATTTACTATCAGTATATCATCACCTGATTTAGTTTCTCTCCAACCAAACTTCCAATAAGTTGTTTTGTGTAACTCTGGATTTCTAATCGCAATTATAGGCATAGAAGATGTAAAACTTAGTTCATTATCGTAACGGAATATATTTATTTGATTTGCATAAATTCCACTTAAAGTACATTCTCGAATTGAGCTAAGGCTGTCCCATTCTTTTTTCAAGTGTATCCCCTTCCTTTTTATAGTAAGTAGTAGTTAAACAATGCTGATCCGTTACAATAAAAGTTATTCAAGCTTTTTATCTTTTTTTCTTTCAATATAAATCCAAGTATAATAAATTAACCAAAAAATGATAGGAGCTAATAAAGCGTAATGTCTCTGATTTGCTGGAAGGAAGAACAATAAAATTAGCCCAATTACCAGGATAGGTGGCATAAGAATATAATACTTCTTTTTATCCACTTTCAATTTCAATCACCTCGCTAATGTAAAGGTTAGGTAAGCCACTTCTACTAAACTGAACATTTAATGAAGAACAATCCTCTATAAATCAACGCCATCATTTTTCCTTAATAAGCACTACTTGGAATTAACGTAGTAAATTAGATTATCAGTCCATTCGTCAAACTCATAAATAAAACCTTTTCTTATACATTCAAATTGCATTCCAACACTTTCTGCTAATTTTATCGAAGGAGTATTATCGAGATTAATGTGTGCTTCTATACGATGATAATTTAGCTTTTCAAAAGCAAGATTTATTGCAGCTACTACAGATTCCTTTCCATAACCTTGTCTCCAAAACTGATTATGAATCGCATAACCAAATCTTCCCCATTGAAAATCATCTCTCATAATCGTAGAAAAGTCTATTGAACCCAAATGAGCATTATCTTCTTTTCTAAAAATTCCAAAGACATACACTTTATCCTCTGAAGCCATCTGCTGATGGTTATCTACCAATTCTCCAAACCATTCTTCAGTACAAATGCTCATATCTACCTTGCCATCATCGTATTTGTGTTGTGCTGGCAATCTATTCTCAAATTGAGTTAACCAATTTGAATAATCTTCTTTGTTATATGGTCTTATTATTACTCTGTCCGTCTCTGTGTTGTAGTTAAATTTTGACACACAAACACCTCATCAATTATTTTTTACAGTTGCCTCTACGAATGGTAATCCAACTACCTCTTTTATTTTAATCATAATTTCCTAAGTCCTACCCATTTCTTCTCACGTATATCGAGTCTTTCTCTTGAAGTTTTGTTCTTTTTCAAATTATCTCCTCCAACTGTGTTCCAAACTTGACCACAGCATTTATTACACGGTTGTAATAACCTGCTCCCATAGCTTGGTAAATTAAGGGTTTTCTTGTACTTTTATCTTTAGTAAAAGTACCATATCATCCCGTTTTATCATTTGATCTACGGAGTCTTTAGCTTGTAAATCAATCATTTTAATTGAATTTCTCTCTGTTTCTCTATATGCTGCCAATATATAAGTTTCACCTAACTCTAACTCTACTTCATCTTGACCGAAGGCATAGTCCCAAGTACTGATTTTAATATTTGGATTCAGTTCCTTTTCAATCAATGATGGTGGTGAGCTTACTCCAGGTGCAAATAAGAATACTGAAGTATCATTTAAATTGGGATTTATCATTCCAAACCCTAAACGGCCTTGTGTTACTTCTTTAGGGCTGCTACCGTAGGATAATTCTGTTAATGGTCGAGGATCTTTGTTTCCCTCTTTATATCTTTCTACCCAAAGGTTTACCCATCTTTTGTCTGCATTTGGTAAATAAAAGTTAAATTCAAATAAGATCCCTAAATTTAATTCCTTAAAAGTGTTCGCATATTCAGAATCCTGATTTATCGAGATTGTAGGCGCTACACTATTATGATTATCATTCTTTGTGCAGCTCGTAATTAACATGACTACAGATAAACTGATAAATAAAATATACTTTTTCAAACTTCCCCCCCCTATACCCCAATCCCTACCCTATTCTTATTAGGACTGTTAAGGTAATTTTAGCATAATATTCCAAATATAATCTTTCAATTCTAAAAGACAAAAATAAAAAAGATCGCCACCATTGACGACCTTTCTTGTTACCACTTATTAAAAAATCCCGATTACTCTTTCTCCTTTTTGTCTTGATCAAACCACAGTAGTTCTTTGTCATCAACATTGCCATTATAGTTAATTAGGATCTCATCTCCTGCTTTTATATCCGTGTATGCATAGAACTCAAATGTGTGATTATTAAAGTTAATCTCATAAATTGCATTAGGTTCATAAGAATGGTTAAACAACATTCCATAACCAAGAAGGATAGCAGAATGATTGATCCCATATTCAAACGTGTAATCAGCAAGAAGTGTTTTCTCTATGTATTGATGCTGGTCGTTTGGATAAGGAATAACCGGTGCTTCATGTAAAAGCTCCCCTTTTTTAATATCGCGTGTAGCAAATACCCCTCTATTAAGTTCTCCATCACTAAGTGAAGATGTTTTTACTTCAATCATGTTGTTCACCTACTCACTTTTAATTACTCTTTCTAACTGTATCATTAATTTAACATTGAGTCCCAAATGAGACTCCTATTGGTTTATTTTTTCAGAGAAATCGTTCTTATTATTTTTCATATGCCTTGATAAAGTGAAGGAAATATAAATCGCTAGGATGATACACAATAACAGAGTGATATGAAAAAGGAAATGAAGCGTATTTGGAACAATACCATTCATTACTGGAAGGAAAGAATGGGTTTCTCCGAACATCTGTTTATATTCTTCGACTTTTTGTTCTGCACCATACCCAAAAAAGTAAGGTATCCACCAGGATATTAGGACCCCTGCAAAGATACATACTTGATGGATAATTAACCAAAATTTAACCCAAATTGGATACCTTTTCCCCATAAAAATGACTACCAGTCCCATTAATAATAAAATTTGAGCTACATTTATCAATGTAATGGTGACTAATTGATTAAATGAATGTTCTGCTTTAACGGCTTGAACGTCATTCAATGTACCTAAAGGAACCCAATCTTGCACGATCATAAATATTAAAATAAAACTAAGTCCAGCCAACAATAGTTTTTCTGAAAAATGAATTTCTCTCTTCACAATTTCCCTCCAATAAATCAATATATTCTCCTACAAGTACAGAAAATTTTAACATTTATTGGTAGCTCTTTCTATATAGCTCAGGTCTAAAATAACATAAGGCTTAGGGCTTAAGATATGGAAGGTTATTAGTTTAGTAAACCAACCTGGACTATACTATAACCCTTCTCCGATAATCGAAAACTTAGTTTTAGAGATTATGATCAACAAAAAAACTCAGTATGGTAACCACACTGAGTTTTTTGAGGGACAAAATAAACCTGTAAATTATCCCAATTGCTCTATACTATTTTGTACTATATCCACCATTTCCGCTTCGGCACCAAGACTAAAGTTTAAAAAAACTCCACTTCCCCCGCCTGCACCTATTGCAGAAATAAAAATATTATTGTCCGATCCAACCACAGTCAGACTCAAACTAGTTCTGTTACCATTTCTCATAAAATATTTATCATAAACTCGAACCGCTACTTTAGTTTCGCCCATAGTGTAGTTGCTTTCATCAACTAAATTCATACTTATTCCACTATTCCTAATATCGTTTTCCAAATGATTAACAACTTTCTCAAATTCACCAATAATTGTCTTTTCATATTTTGCCATGTTTTATAATCCTCCCCCAGTTCTTAAAGCTATTAAATTAGGTTTTTATCTAAAATTATCCAGAATAGGTGCAATAATTAAAACTACAACTACAGCCTGAATAAAAGTAAGGATAATATCTCTTTTCCAAGTATGTTTCTGTCGATAACTATGAATCAGTCTGTGAAACAGGAGAAAGACTGCCCATACCGATAATATACTTAATATAATCGTGTTAAAATCTTGATTATACAAAACAAGCCCTCCTTTTTGTATTTTCCCGTTTGAGACACTGAAGTCACAGCTTCCCATTAACCCAAGCAGACTATAATTGCTATCTAAAATTCTTTACTCTAACAATAGGAATACTAAGTTAAAAATAGTTGTTATCTTAACCTTGCTGCTTTTAGATAAATTTTTTTAATGCTTCATTAACTGCCCAACTTTGATGATCGTGCAACAAAATTTCTATTGCTTGGTTTGGTTTAATCCACTTTAAATAATGATCTACTTCTGTCGGTACGCTAATTTGCTTACCCATATTACATAAATAAAAGAATCCCTCACTAAGATAGTGCTTGTTATCATTTATAGAATAGAAATAATTTTGTGCAGAACCTATAAATTGACCTATTTCAATATCCATTCCCGTCTCTTCTATAGCTTCTCTTTTTAAACACTCTTGATGGGTCTCGTTCTTTTCAATTCCTCCACCTGGTAGAAAATACTTACCATCACTTGTTTGAATAATGGCTACTTTATCTTTCTGACTATTGAACATCACGCCATAAGCAGCAGGTCTCCTAATGTATTCTTTACCTTCTTCTTTTTCACCAAAAATGATCATACCCATCCAATTCTCCTCAATCCTTTTAACTTTTTAAATCCTTCTTACCCCGGCCAAGAGCTTTGGTAGAAAAACTAGGCTTTCTGCTTAGCCAATATCCAACTAACACCCCTAGAATACTTAGGGTAAAATACAACGGGTATCCAAGGGCCCTAATTTTCAATAGAGTATAAGGAACGTAATTTATTACATAATATACGAACCCTATACCTAGTAAATAACCACCGAGTGAAATTGCAAAGGACCTCATTTGCTTCAAACTATAGAATCTTGCAGACATCTGTAAAAATGTAAGAGTACTCAAAAATATCAAGTAGTGATTTATCGGATCAGCTAAGTTTCTTGCAACCACAAAATAAATAACCACACTCATAATCATAGCAATTAGTTGTGGAAGGTATTTAATAATAACTATTTCCCCCTTATTACTATTGTGTTTGCGTCATCTTGATAATAAAATTTTAACATAATATCCCAAAAACTAACTCAATAATATGTAAATAATGACAAATAAAAAAGGACCGTCCTCAATGACGATCTTCATGTATCAATTTTTTACTTTATCCGTTAGGTTTACACTCCATAACCTTTCCATATTTTTATATGTATTCTCTTCAAATGTTACTTTATAAATGTCGGGCTTCGAAGTCTTGCTCCAAAACTCGTGATGAATGGTTGGAATATAGTATTTTAATATACTGGTAAAAATATAGCCGTGCGTTCCAATAGCCACTCTTTTCCTTTTATTTTGTAGAAGGATATCTTCCAAAGCTGCAACCCCTCGTTTTTGCAGGTCTGCAACGCTTTCTCCCCCTTTATAACGAAAATGAGGGTTTTCAAATGCGTAACTCATGGCTTGGTGAGGATCTTCAAAAACCACATCTGCATCAGCTAACCATCCCTCTCGTAAGCGTGTATCAATCTGGACGGTTGTTTGAACATGATCAGCTATGTCTTGAACTGTTTGTATGGCTCGGACATATGGACTACTATATACGACGTCAATTGCCTCATTTTTCAGCACCTCCGTCACTTGTTTTGTATCTCTCCACCCTTTTTCAGAAAGTTCTCTTCTCTCTTCGTTCTGAATATCGAATTCAGAATGCGCGTGGCGCACAAAGTAAATGATGGTTTCCATTTCTTATCCCCCTGTAATCAGGATATCAAATCCTGTATTTGATTCACTGAGCTAATAACTGCAGGCAATGGTATCAAAAAAGCAAAAATAATGTTACTTTCCAGCGTTGCTTTCCATAGCTTGATTCCATTACGAATTTTATAGAAAAAGAAAAATAGAGAAATAGTTATTGCAAAATATAGCAACCATAAAAATTCTTTCAGTCTTTTTATCGCTTTTTCGATTTCGCCAATCTTCCAGGTATCCTTTTCTGAAAAAGTCACGGTTGTAATATCCTTCTCCATTCCTACCACATTATATGATTGTAACGAGATCCTATCTTTTTGCACGTCAACGCTGTCATACCCTAATGGTAAAAACGAAACTTTAAAAACAAAAAGATATGAGACACTAATAACAATAATAGTAATTAAAAAAAAGGCTAAAAATTTCTTAAACTTCGGCACAAACGACATTTTCATATATTAAGATTACTCTCCCCACCTGGTGTCATATTGGTCTAGTGAATTTCTAGCTTGCTCTTCAGATTCAATTTGATGATCACTTTTCCCCGGTGGCTTCATACCTTTTTTCCCCAGAAAGTATGAAACACCAATAATGAAGAGAATACTGCCCCAAAATATCCATCCTAAGCCAGTCATTCAAATCCCCTCCACTTTTTTTGCCATATAAGGACCGACTCCTTCAAAACCTTGACGCAAATAGAAGTTCTGTGTCTTGTTAAAAGTAATAAAGCTTTCTTCTGGCAGGCACACTTCAAGCCTTTTAATTGATTGTTCTTGGCAATATTCTTCAACAGCACGGATGAGACGATTACCTACCGATTGACTTCTATATGACGGGTGAACCCATAGTTCTTGCAAAAGAGCATATGGCCCTCCTTTATAAATGACTTCTTGAACAGAGATGGTCGCACAGCCAATGACCTTCCCCTCCGCAGTTTCCGCAACCAAAACTGTCCCAGGAATGGATTGACTAACCAATTTATGAAAAACAGCCACAGCACTTTTTGGCAATTGCACATCAGGTTTCCCGCGAAATTCTGCGACGAATAATCTTATTAACTCAAGTACTTGTGTTTCATCTGTACTTTTTGCAGTTCGAACCAACCATGTCATAAGGCATCCCCTCTCCGAAACTCGCATTGCATCTATTAAATATACTCAAAATATTCTGGCTTCCATACTACTAATTTAACATAAAATTCTAACAAGAATTTGTTTTGTTCAAATATACCAATATTCAACACATTTCAAAACAAATAGATTAAGGCAACTAACTTGTAAATGAATACTAAATATACTAGAGCGTTTTGATGCACTGATTAACAGCAGCCCTTTAATTACATTTACCCAATCTCAAAAATTCAATTTATGTATAATAATAATGTCACATTATAATAGACTTAATTGTCTTATTTTATAGAAGGCGATTAAGGAGGTACGATTTTTGCTGACAAACACCATAAAAAAGGAGATATCCGTAGATACCATGGAAGTCGAAAGACCGCTAGAACAATTAATACGGGAAAATCACCAGCCAATTTTTAATTATTGCTATCAAATTTTACGAAATCAACAGGATGCTGAAGATGCGGTTCAAGAGGTTTTTATAAAGGCTTTAATGAACTACCATCCTGAAAGGATCATCCATCAAAAGGCTTGGCTTTATAAAATTGCTTATCGTCATTGTCTTAATAAATCAAAAAGAAATCGGCTATTTCAATTTATTCCTTTTACTGAAAAATATAAATCCAGCCACATACATAATGATCATAGCCAAAACAATTTAGAATTAGACTACATTCTTGCTCAGCTTAAAGCTAAAGAACGGGCCATTTTAGCGTTGCGAATAATTGAGGACCGAGATTATGAAGAAATTGGACAAATTCTTAATATCAATTCCGCAACCGCAAGAAAACGATTTGAACGAGTAAAATTGAAGGTTCAAAAGATAATCGAAGGGAGAATGGATCATGAGTAAAAAGATAAATTCTTTTGCTGAGTTTACAGAACAATACAAACAAGATAACTTACCTCAAGCACCCTCTTCTGAAAAATTACTAATTCAATTGAAATCAAGATACCGACGTTCTCCTAAGTTGAAGCCATTTTTAGCCCGCTCCTTGATTACGGCGTTTTCCATCATCATGATGACGGTTTCTATTACTTCCGCGATTAAATATTTAGGGTGGAGCTTTGATAAAGCGAATGGTGAGAAGACTCATGTGAATAAACCAATGGACCAACAAGAAGTAAATGTTCATGAACAATATGATCAGTTGATGGCAAAATGGCGGTATGTAACTAATGAAATTATGAGAAATACACCACCAGGACAGTACACCAAATTTCTTTCAACGGAAGCTTACGAACAGATAGGTTTAACAGCCCTTACGACTTATAGAGGTAAAGTAGAAAGTCAAAAGTTAGCAGATATTCCTGAGTTTTTGACTTCCTCATTGGATTTGGATGATACGATATTAAATCAATTTATTTTCGATAGAATCACAGTATATTATGAAGATGATCGTAACCAGATACAATCTATTGAGGAAATTGATCAGCTCGCAAAAGAAATGTACGAAGAGGCGAAAGAAAAAAATGAACCCTATAGTGTAAGGCACGGAAAACTGTCTAAAGAAATTGATTTTGTTTGGCTAACTTATAAAACTGAGGAGGCTGGTCAACAATTTACACTTAAGGCATATCCTGACTCTAAAAAAACTATCACCGAAGAAGGATTAACAAATCATCAGTCAGTCGAAATAAACGGAATCAAAGTAATAGTTAATGGCGGGAGAAATAAGGCCATCTTTATTTATGAGAGGAATGACGAAAGAGTTTATGTAGAGGTTTTAATGAATATAGATTCCGATGATAAAGAGGAAACTGTACTGGAAATAGTAGAAAGTCTACTAAAGTAAAAGAACAAAAACTCAGCTGCATAGATAGCTGGGTTTTTTGACTTTTCGCGTATGTTTTCTCTGAAATTAAAGGTTTCTTATTCATGACGACTCTATCACTACTTCCCCCTCGTCAATCGGGGCTTCAAATCCACTTAGGTAAGAAGTTAAAATATCTTCAGTAATGGGAAAGGCTGCATTTGCATCAAACCGTTTATTACGTACATCCAACCGTTTGCGAATAACTTCAGGACTAACTTTCAAATAGACAAGTTCCCACACACCTCCCGCTTCTTCAATAAGGTGTTTGTATTCATCTCGCTTGGCTTTTTGCCAAAAACTAAAATCAATAACCACCTTTTGTTTATTCTGAATGAGGTGTAACAACCTATTACGAAGTCTTGTCTCCGCTTCAACTTGATAATCCCCATACTTCTCAACTGGGTAGTCTATCCCATACCGCCCATTCACCTTCCAAATCTCTTCATCAATAGAGAGACGGACAAACCCTTCTTTTTCCAAGTGTTGGGCATATGTAGTTTTTCCTGACCCAGCTACACCACACATCATGATAACGAGTGGATTTGAAGTATTTGAGTTTAATAGATTCTGTAAATCTTTATTCATCTTGTTCATCCTCTCTTTAGTAAAAATTTCAAGTATTGAAAGTTCTGACCTAGGAGAAGGTGCTCGTTCACATGCTGCTATTGTGAATTTATAACATTGACAAATTCAACTGCGAGTTCATCCGTATAACCTCCTTCAATAATAAAAGCTTGTCCTGAAAAAGGTTTACTGATTGTGGCTGAACTAATCAACTCTTCACCAAGGTAAATTTGAATGACTTTCCCAGCATTTGCGGTTGTTAGTTCTTCCAACTTATTCTCATCCTTAAACGTGGCCTCTATAATATATAGTTCATGATTCTCATCATTTCGTAATTGCGCCGATTCAAAGTCTGGGGTGGTTGCTAGTACTTCTCCATCTTCATTTTGAATTGTAATTTCACGGGTTTCTTTAGAATTACTAGTGTTACAACCTGTAAGTAATAATGTAAAAATGCTACTTAGAATTAAGTGAAAAATGATTTTTCTGATCATCTTATTCTCCTTTCATGATCAACTTACTGTCATCTCCTGTTGCATTAACTCACCTAAACTCCTAGAGTTATTTATGGTATTGCCACATTAAAATGCTATTTCATAACTAACATAATATTCCAAAAGCTAGCTCCATAAGTATAATAAAAGCGCCACAATTAGTAGCGCGATTATTTTTAATTTGTATTTTTCTCAATTACTTCAATAGCTTTTTCTATAAAATCGTCTTTTCCATTCTTAACAGCTTCTAAGGTGTAATCCACGGTAATATCGGGTTGAATACCAATTATGTGGTGCTGGGACTCATCATCTTTCAAAACCTTCATTCCTGTAAAATAAATCAAAATACCTTCCATCAAACCAACCCCGTTGATATTACCATTTGCCCCAGCAGAAGACTGACCAACTATTGTACCGAGATTGTGGTTCTCAACAAAACCTAGGACTGTCTCCCCATAACTCATAGTAGAACCATCAGACAAGAATACAATTTCACCTTCAAATTTAGGGGTTTTTGCATCTAGTTCCCAAGTTCCTTCAAAATACGTTATCTCCCCTTGTTGATCAGGTAATAAGTATTGAGGAATCCGAAATTTTGAAGTCGGAACGGGCTCATCAGTTAAATGCTGAAGATACTGAAGAGCTGAAGCAGCTGGGTAATATCTTCCATCAAAAATTAACCCTTTAGCGGAAACTAAATCATGGTATTTTTCCTCTAACTCTTTTTCTGTAATATTTCGATGTAAGGAAATATAATAAATTCCATCTTTAATTTCATATATAGGATCGGTTTCTTTCAGCGTTAGATTTTCTATAGGTTGTCCATAACTGGAACTAACTTCAACCATTTCACCTTGTCGTAAAACTTCAAAATTAGCTTTGGTTCCCAGTTTTCCTCTTACAAACTTTATTTCTCCAAAGGCTTCTTTATATTGAGGAGAACCAGATGTTTGGTTAATCAATTCAGCTATAATTTTATTTGCGTCTTCCCCATCTTTTTTGACAATAACGTCTCCTACCTCAAACAAAGAATCTTCTAGAACCTCAGTTATAACAATTTCATCGTTTATTAGTTGTACCCTAAAAGGCAACGATGATGGGTTCCGATCCAGGCGAGAAGCAACCATCGAGTGTCCATCCTGGGCATTCTCTACCAAAAGCTCTAAAGAAGATACATATTCTTTATAATTTTGTTCCCCTTTTACACTATTGATAAATTGGGGCAATTTCTCTTCCCAATTTACGTCTACCTCATCTAAATATGGATAAAAGTGTTGGTAAACATTCCAAGTAATCACAACTCCTGAAATCCGAGCATCTTCTTTATTTGTAAATAACCCATCCACCCTAGTGTTATATACTCCGTCCTGAAGTGCTTCAAAAGCCTCTTTTGATTCAGAAGTCGAACCCTTACTCCCCTCCCCAGGCTCAAAAGGAAGAACAACTGGAATAATACTCTTAATGTCTTTTGTTAGATCCTTTTCAATAACATAATTTTCTTTATCAAGGTGCCCTTCAAATAAGGGTTCTTCCAAATTGATTTGACCATTTTCTTCTGTAAATATAACTTTTTTACTTCCATATATCTCATTGGTACTACCATAAATATCGCTCGTGAAATTAGTTTGAACACCTTTATGCTGCCAGAATATAAATTGACTATTGGTTTCATCGTTGAGGAGTTTTTCTATCTCTGTATCATTTTTATTGAAGTTCTTATCTGTCGTAAGTGTGAGTGTCGGGGCAATGGGTATAAAAAGCCTCTCTAGGTTTTGCTTCAATTCTTCAGTATCTCTGGAATTCTTAACTTGTTCGACACCGTACATGGCAAATCCATCCCAATCTAGTTCTGCAGCTTCGTCACTCGGATGAAAATACCGAATGTAACCGTACAGTTTAGCAAAAGCTTTTATATTATTGGTTATTTGCTCTTCTGTTAAATTAGATCCTACAGCCTCTTCCGTTTTATTTTTACTATTGATTAACGTGTAACTCGTTAGAGAAATAGCTATGATAATTAAAGCAGCAATAATGATTCTCCATTTTGACAGCATTCCAATCCCTCCCTGATAACATAAAAGTCTATACGGGATTGAAATGGAAAAAGTTTCAATTTTGGTTATTTTTTAGTAATAATTCGATAAAATCAAAACTAGAACTAAAGACCATAAGACAAACAATACTGCTGTAAAGTTTTTTCTCAACCCATATTGATGATGGTTCTCGTCCTTCTTTATGGTTTTTACTAAAGATACTACAAAGCTGTATCCTAATAAGCAGAATAAAATAAAAATAGGTAACAACTAATGATCCCCCTAACCCTTTGTCCACAATTAAATTAGATAAAAAAAGGTTGCCAATGGCAACCCAAATTTTTGAACCGTACCACGAATGGTAATAAATTTATCTATCACTCTTTTCATCTGTTTTCTTCTTGGCAATATAGAATGCTAAAATAATCAATGGTATTGCAATAATAAAAGGAATATTGATATGGCTTTGTGTAATGAGAGCAATAAACAGCAAAACAGCAATGCCAATTATAATATACAAGCAACCTCTCCCGAATGTCTCCATGTAGTCACCCCTATTATATTTGGTTATTACAATTTTAACATGTAATTCCAAATTGTTGCTAAAAAACTGGAAAAAGCATCAAAGAAAAAGAAAGAGGCCGCCTCCAATGACGACCTCAAAAAAAATTACTAGCCTATCTTAATCCCAAACCCTATCCATCTTCCATCTATATCTTCAATGACAAATTCTTTATTATTGTAGTCCGTATCGCCTAATGAGCGGATTATTTTTACACCGAATTTGATAAACTCTGCTTGAAGCACATCTTGGTCTTTAGTAATAAAGTAAGCGTCATATCCGTATCCATACAACTCTCTATTTGGGATTACTTTTTTCCCGTTCGTCTCAGTTAAGATAATTTCCGTAGTATCACGGTATAGACAAATATGGGGTTCTTTTGCATTCAAATATGGGACAGCTTTGAATCCCATCTTTTGCTCATAGAATTTTGCGGTTTTGATTATATCTGGTGTAGGGAATACACAGTGGGACTGTATCAATAAACTTTTCATTACCTTCTCCCTTTAAATTTCATGATTTACTTTCTATACTTCATGCCCAATAACCCAATCAAGCCGGTTTGTAATCATTTTATTAGGGATAGATTTTAGAACCGCATTCCTTGCCATAATCATCATCGGATTTTCCAGTTGAACCATCCGCCCCATTTTTCTTGATTGTTTTACGATTGACTTTATTCTTGGTACTCTACTTTGTTCATATTCCTGGAAAGCACGTTGTATACTCTCATTCTCTTTTAATCTTTTAGCCAAAACGATGGCATCTTCCATCGCCTGAGCACCACCTTGACCTAGATTGGGTAGCATCGGATGTGCAGCATCTCCTAATAGTGTCACTCTACCTTTACTCCAACGTTTGAGTGGTGGGAGATCATATATATCATGGTGTAAAATAGATGATTCCTGGGTTGCTTCTATTACCAATTGAACAGGTTCATACCAGCCTTCGAAGTGCTTTCTTACTACTTCCTTTCTTAGCTCAGATTCTATTTTTCTCCCTACTGGCGAGTTAATGGCCGCAAACCAGTAGGCTTTACCTTCCCCAAGATGAGAATAGCCAAATCTTGTCCCCTTACCCCATGCCTCAAACCCTCCACCGTCTTCAATCTGATAGTGTGGGTTTGTAAAATTACAAATACCTCGAAAAGCAGTAAATGATGCATATCGGAGTTTGGACTCTCCAAACAATTGATCTCGTACGATAGAATGGATCCCGTCCGCACCAATAAGTATATCTGAAACTTCATATGTATCATCGCAGAAAAATGCAATAACTTTATCCTCTGTTTGAGTAACCCTTAACAGTTTTTTACCTAGTTGAACCTTGGAACTTTCCTCAAGTCGATCCATTAAAGCAGCTTGTAAATTAGCTCGATGAATGAGGTAACTGTGAGTCCCATAACGTTCTGCTTGTTCATCTGTTGGAATCTCTGTGATTAGTCTTCCGTCCCATCTACGTATTTCAGCCTTTCCAACATGTGCGCCATATAATTTCACAGTTTCTTCTATCCCTAACTTTCGCAAAACTTTCATGGCATTTGCCGCTAAAACAATCCCAGCCCCAGCACCCGTTAATTGAGATGCCTTTTCAAATACTTTCACTTCAAATCCTTCATTTACTAAGGCTATAGCTGTACACAACCCGCCGATCCCTGCTCCGATAACCGTTACTTTTTTACTCATTCGTTAATCCACCTTAACAAATCTATTTAAAAAAAGTGCATAACTCCTACCAGAATTAAATGCACATTCTTTAATAACTACTTCGCGATGTTATTCCCACCTAATTTACTAGCAATCAAGTTAGCCGTGAGAATACTAGGATTATTTGATTACCTATCATAAATTTTATAAAGTGTATTGGTTTTCTTTGCATGATACATGGCCATATCTGCATGACGAAGAAGTAATTCCATTTCTACGCCGTGGATGGGATAATAGACAACTCCTATATTTGGAGAAAGTTGTACAATGCTATTCGATATATAGATGGGTCTTTTTATGTTTTCAGCAATATGGTGAGATATTTCCCTAATTTCTTCTTCATTTTTTTGACCAGAGAGGACAATGGCAAATTCATCTCCACCCAATCGGTATATTAGACCAATAGAACCAAGGACACCAGATAGTCTGGCTGACACTTTTATAAGTGCCATATCGCCAGCTTGATGACCGTGGGTCTCATTCACCGATGTTAATCCATTTAAATCTAAGTACATAATGGTAAACATGGTGTCCTTGTTTATTTCTTCTTCTAAGTCTAGTTGGAACTTAAGACGATTTGGTAAGTCCGTTAATGTATCATGATAGGCACGATAATGAATCAAATCCTCTTGTTTCTTTTTTTCTGTAACATCCCAAAATACAACCTGGACGGCTGATTCCCCATTCAATTGAATAGGAATTCCGGTTACTTCAACATCAATCACCTGGCCATCAAGCCGAATAAACTTTTCATATAATAGCGTGGCATCCTGTCCATTCTTTTCAACACTTTCAATTCGTCTTGAAACAATCATTTTATAATCTGGATGGATTATATTAAATATGTGTGATCCGATGAGATCTTCTGGTTTTTCTGTGCCCAATAATCGTAACGCTGATAAATTGGCATAATTAATAAGGCCATTTTGATGCACTAATATTCCTAATGGTGAATTTTCAACTAAACGTCGATAACGATCCTCACTATCTTTTAAAGCCTGCACCATTCTTTTTCTTTCCGTGATATCCCGTAAACTTACCAGGACTGCCTTCTTCCCACTAAAGGTAATGGGAATGGCAGAAAGAACTGCATCAATTCTCTGTCCACTTTTACTTTGAATGATTATGTCAAAGTCAAAAAGTGGCTTATTATGAACCCTTATTTCATGAGTAAGACTGTTAGCCTTTTCCCGCTTTGAAGGATCAATATATATGTGATATGAATCCCCGATCATTTGATCAACTGAAGTACCGACAAGTTTTGCAGCAGATTCATTCGCGTACATAATAATATCTCCATCATGTACTAGAATAGGATCAGGTGTATAGGTTAAAAGGGTACGAAACCTTTCTTCACTTTCGATTAAATTTCGTTCCAATTGTTTTCTGTTCGTAATATCCTGAACTTGTGCGATTAAATATAAGGATTGATTTCCTTCTCTAACAATGGAGACCGAAAGTAGAACCCAGACAGTGCTACCATTTTTATGTATATACCTTTTCTCCAATTCATAAAACTCTTTTTTACCCTCAACCAATTCTCTAACCTGATTAACGTCTCCTCCCACATCATCTGGGTGGGTAATGTCTTGAAAGGTAATGGATAGAAGTTCTTTTTCCGTATAGCCTGTAATCTTGGATAGGGCCGGGTTCACTTTTAACCAATTTCCGTTTAAAGAAACTAAAGCCATTCCAATAGGCGAATAGTGGAAAGCCTGTTCAAATCGATCTATCAAATTTTTCATGATACTACCTCAAATCGAATTCCATAATTTTTTTATATCTTCTATTTGATGGTAACCAAGAAAGTTGTCTTATTCAATGATTCTGTGCGTTTGTTTCATTTTTTTTATAGAAATAGATGAGGTAGATTGAAAAAAATACAGTAAAAGTATCTTTTGAATGGCTGCGAGTACCTAAGTGCAAGGGACGATATTACTTCCTAAAGTTCCGCAATACACCAGCAATCAGAGGTATACCACAAATCGTTAATAAGATAAATCCACCGTATCTAAAAACATCTTCTACTACATTTGTTACATCTCTCCAAAAGAAAAATGGATATATTGGTATAATCATCAAAATAAATCCTGCTATAAAGCCATAAAAATAATTTTGTTGCTTTTCCATAAAAAAATCTCCTTACACCAAGAATAGATTTCTAGCACTCCTCTTATATTTTTAAAAAAACTATTTATCTACAATTATTCCACTTACTCATGTCTTGTCAGCTTCTCTAATTTTTGAAAAACTACATCCATTTTCTGTTAATTTCTGAATTGTTATTGCTTGGAGCAAAGATAAGGCAAAATTCATTGGTATATAAGGTTTTTAAAGGATAACTAAACTCTGATTCAGCTAATACACGTCTTACTTCATCAACAATCTTCTCTTTATCACTATAATTGTATATTAAGTATAAGGTACCACCGCTAAAACCATAATTCTTTTCATCCGAACCTTCAAAATCAAATGTCCTTGATTTAACTTTCTTTTCTCCTAATGGAATCCCAGCCTTTTCAAATTCATCAACCACTAAATCACCCGTTTTGTCGTTGTCCTTTTGGGAATCATGATTACAAGCTGTAAATATTATTGTGGTAATGGTAATAAAACAAAAGAGTTGCCATTTTTTCATGCTATCCCCCCTTTAGTAAGGAACAAATCATAATAAAGCCATCTAATCATTTAATCCCTTGCCCTCAAGAATGTGCTGCATATACTTTCCTTTCTGGCCACACGAGTTTAGTCTTTTCCTTATTACTCCCACTAGTAATTGCTTTTCTTCTTCTACAATACCGTCAGAAGATAGTTTCCGAGCTGCTATTGGAACTATCCAAGGGTCGACTTCATTATAAGTAGTACCCGTTAATCGTGTATATGCCTGCATAAACTCATTAATTATGTTCTCTCTATTGGAGTCAAATAGTCTAACTGCATTTGGTGGGGTATTTGGTGGAAGTATAGCATACCTAATCATAATGATGAATTCGGCTAAGTCTGCTTCAGGATTTCCGTTTGAGGCATTCATCCAATCAATTAGTACCGGTTCGCCATTAGGAAACAATATATTATTTGGATTTGCATCACCGTGACAGATATTTCTTTTTACCGGCAAACTATCCAACAAACCAAGAACATCCTTTTTTTCGTCTTCTCTTAAGTAATCTACACTCAGGATCTGTTTCTTTAGAAATTCCCTTTGATTACTTGGTAATTCCCTGTGTGATTTCGAATTGTGAACTTTCCCGAGGATGCGTGCAGATAATCTTACATCATCCAAATCAAATGTAGTTTGATCCGTGTCTTTCTGTGTAACTAGATTTTCAAAAAAGCGCTCTCTTAACGTTTTACCCAAAATACGCTCATACACTATACCAGGTCTATGTTTAAACTCTATCATTTCAAACGGTTGCGGAACGGGTAGACCCAATTTCCACATAATCAAATTATTATTAAATTCTCTTTTCAAATCTGTTTTATCAATATTTGATTTAGCTAATTTCACAACTTTATTGGTGCTCCCCCATTCGAATACCTCTGCGTTCGCACCTTCACCTATTTTTCTTCCAATTTTCATAGAATTCTCCTTTATTTAGAAATAAATCCTTATAATCTATGATTTCTTAGTAATAGTGATTCCCTTAAGGTTGGTTCAGTTTATCAGCTTTAGAATCTATCCTGGTATCTCTATCCACTTCAATACATTCCAATTTCTTGTTCGTTAAAAGAACATCTACCAGCTCTTTACTCCCACCAATAATAGAGAAATCACAGTCAAAATCTGTATGAACACACCAAGTTTTATCTTCTGACCACCAGTAGCTGGGGGATCCTAATGTCCTTAAAAAATCCCCGTATTCATATAGCTCCTTTAGATCATTAAGATTCCCATGATATAAATGCCCACCCCTACTTAGTTCTTTAAAGGTATTGACTGTTTTCAATATACTGTATTGAAAAAAGCACTGTTGCCCAGTTGTAAAGGGCTGCAAAACAGATAGGAATTCATCAAGGGTTTCTTTGTCCATATTCTTCATCCGGAAGTAGTAAGTAACGAGGATAGCCTCCCAATAAATGATAAATGGTTGAAGTTCTGATTTCCTTAGTATATTGAAGATTATACTTTTGGGCTAAGTCCTTTAACGTTAACCTTTCACCAAAATCAAAAGGAGTTGAATCATTGG
Organism: Bacillus carboniphilus; assembly: GCF_039522365.1. Lineage (GTDB taxonomy): Bacteria > Bacillota > Bacilli > Bacillales > JC228 > Bacillus_BF > Bacillus_BF carboniphilus. Next base: position 20,281 of record NZ_BAAADJ010000057.1, read on the forward strand.
GGTCACTTTGACTCCACAATAGGGTTTCGTCTTCAATATTCAAATCACGATAGATGGGGTGCATGATTTTACAGTAGTGTTCATACCTATGTGGGATCAGATTTGAAATATAACAACCTTTCCATTTCTTGAAGTCTACACGTTCCGTTTCCTCTTGAATCCATGTGAATTGGTTAAAATCTTTCAGTCTTTCCATTCTTTCACCTCACCTCCTTATACATCACCCTCAGAAAGAAATTAACATTGCGACTCCATAATATTTTCGATGTCACCATTTTTATAAACAATGGTGGTTCCCTCTTGACAGTTTTCTGTATTTTTCCATGTAACTATATACTTATCTGCGTCTTCCCATGTAACGATTCCTTGGTCAGATTCAGGGGTCATTGTTATGATTTTTACGTCACCAATTTCTGAAGCGTAATGGTTTATCACAAGTTGTTTCACTTCCTCCTTAGTAATTGGTTGAACAGTGGGATTTTCGTTGCTACAACCACTGAAAATACAAACAATTAACAACACCATTGATAACCTAATTTACCTCATTCTTCACCCCTCCCTTTATTATTTTAAATATTTTTTGAATCCCCTACTTACTGAACCGTCGTACCCTTCCCTTTCAAAAAATTGGTGAGCAGCTTCCCGTTTTGAATTGCTTAGAAGCATAATTCTATGACAATCTATAGATCTACAATATTCTTCAACATAGTGTATAAGTTTCTGTTGACTTTTTTTCCACGATGATTCTCATGAACAATGATGTTTTCTACAACTCCATAAGGACTTCTTCCATGTAAGGCTTGCAGACAAATGTTCAGTGTAATTGTCCCTAATATTTCTCCTTCTTCCTCGTAAACAAGTAAAAAGTTCTTTGGGTCGTTTTTAATTATTTCAATCTGTTCTTCCAGAACGTCCCTCTTCTTACTATTTGGCACTAACATCCGATATAGATTAGAAATTTGTTCTTTATCAGTTCTTTCAGCTTGGCGAATCATAAGAATTCAGCAACCTTTCTCTTTCCTAAGTCGAATCTCTGCATCTAACATTTATGGGAAGTAACTTTCTTTAATATTAACATAATATTCCAATCAGAGTTTCTCCAAAAAAAAATAGCCGTCTTGAAAAGACGACCACCTCACCTAAAAAAATATAACCCCATAGTAACTATTAGAATGATTGGCTTGTAGTAGCTCTAACGGCATCTTTGCCTTTAACCAGCTTTAACGATGCAACTATTAGAAAGCTAACAATGACTAATAACAGCCATGAACTAACCTTACCTAGGTGAACAAGACTCCATGCTTCGGTTTGATTTGGATATTCCCAAGCACCAAAAAACGTGGCAATATTCTCTGCAATCCAAATAAAAAAGCCAATGAGTACAAAAGAAAGAGCAATTGGCATCCGATAGAGAGTTCCATTAACCTTGTATGAAACCCATGATTTCCAAAAGACGATGATGACAAGTCCTGCTAACCAGAAGCGGACGTCAATCCAAAAATGGTGAGTGAAAAAATTCAAATAAATCCCTGCAGCAAGAGGGACAACTGCCCAAAATGGTGGCCACTTAATGAGTTCTACCTTAAGCCTTCTCCAAGCCTGACAAAGATAACTCGCAACACTGGCATACATGAACCCACTATATAAAGGGACTCCCAAAACTTTAGAATAACCTTCCTCTGGATAGGACCATGACCCCATGTGAACCTTGAAAAGCTCTAGCGCAAGACCAATAAGGTGAAACAATGTGATCACCTTTAGTTCATCCCTCGTTTCAAGGCCAGCACGCAACATCCACCACTGCATAAGAAGGCAGATGATAAGGAGCCAGTCATACCTTGGGAGGAATGGAAGTGATATGACTTGTGTAATAGCCAAAGAGGCAAAAATAACGACAGGAAACAAACAGGATAGGGCTTGCTCCCAACCAAAATGAACGAGCTGCTTTATCGCTCTCATCATGATCCTTTTCCTTTCCATTTAAAATTTCACGGAACAATGTTAAGTCAATTTTAAACTGGGATTTATCGTATTGCAATAAAATATTATTGTTTATTTGTAATGTTTTATTGTTTGTTACACTCCTAAAATAATAGGATGATATCTGTTAAGGTAATTGGTGGTGAGCAGTAAGTGTCTGATGGTAACCGGCAAGTATCTGCTCGTTACCGGAAAGTAAACAGTGACCACTTGCATCAAAAATAAAAAAGCATTCCCTAAACTAAGAAACGCTTTCCAACCTTAAGCTATGTAACTTCGATTTTAATAAGAGGAACACCTCACTCCTTTCCACAAGAAAAACACCGCTTGTCTTTATCGTGATCCCCATACATTCGCAGTTCTTTTTTAAATCTGCAAGAAGTGCAATAATCAAAATCAATTTGTGGTAATATTCCCGCTTCAGCCAATGGGACCCATTGCTGCTCATAGAGTTTCTTACTCATCCCGTAATCAATAAAAACTAACTTTCTACTATTATTCAACCCATAATTACTACTATCTTTTAAATCAAAACAATCATATTCCTTGTCTAGTTGTAATAAAACTTCTTCATACATTTCGGGAATAAGGTCTTCGTCTTTTTTCATATCAATTTCAAAAGATTGATTGTTTCTCATTTCTAGAGGTTCATAATATTTCTGAATGGATATATATTCATCCACATAGTATGTCTGAGCAAACAAACCTTGCAAACCCTTCTCTACCATCGCTTCGTATATGTCTAACTCATTTTTGGACTGTAAATATCCAAGAGGATGAAGGTATACTTTCACCACATAATCCCCAACTCTGTATACTTTTCTTGTAGAACCAATTCCAACAAAATTTTCTACTTTGCAATAGTCATTCCAATTTTCCATTATTGTTTCAAGCATATTTCACATCACCCTTCGATTGTGTATCTCAGTTGTTACTCATCTTCCCTAAGGGGCTATTCCAAGAAAATAATCTCTCACTTCTTCAGGCAATTCTTCAACTTTCATTACTTTTAGCCGGTTACCACCAGGAGTGGTCATAACCAAAAATGTCGTATCTACATAGCGAAACAACGTAAATTGCTGTATTTCTTGTGGCCCATAACCTTTGTTTCGAATAGATTCATAGGTCTCTCTGGGAAAATTCTCCTCATACCCATCCAACATTAGTTTCAAAACATCCTCATACTGATCGGCAAACCCGATAGATTGATATAGTTCCAAAGAATCTTTAGGTATGTACAATAATTTATAAGATACCGCTACAACTCCTATTAAAAAAACGAGTGCCACTCTCATTATCATTGCTTTTCTCTTCTTTACATCTCCCAAGCCAACGCCCCCTTATTTATCCATATCGAAGACATCTAATCTTCAACCTTTATAAAAATTCTTCCTTCGATACTCTACCAAAGTGAAAATATTTAATAACAAAGTAACGATAACAAGAACCACGGAAGCAAGGACCACAGCACCTGTTATGTCCAATAAAGCGGCCCAGTCCTCAATTTTGACCAGGTGATAGTTATAGAAAATCTGTAAACATAGTGAAATAGCACAAGCACTAATGCTCATTATTGAGAGAATGACCCAATTCTTTCGGTAACGCATGAGATTAACAAGTGGAAGGGTCCAGGCAATGAGTCCAAGCACAATACTTCCGAGATTAAGTAAACCAACCATGTTTTTCCCACCTTTTCTACTTCATTCTTTAGATCATGATATAAAGACATAGTTTTGGTTAATCCAATTTTAACATAATATACCAATAACATTAGATTTATCTTCAAAAGAAAAGAGACCGTCTCTATAACGATCTCCTAAAAGAATTCACCGAAGTTTAACACTATAATGCCTCATGGATCTAGGTACTCCCTTTAATTCTAATACACCACTATATATTAGATGCCCTATTCGAAACTCTAGAAAGTATATATCCATAATTTCATCCATGTGCGTCAACATTTCTCCAATCACAATGACAGCCTTTATAAAATCTTTAGTCTCCTGCTCAGAATGCATCTTTTCTATGGTTTCAATAATAAGTGGATCATAATAGTCTTCTGGGACTCCTATCATTTCACCATTTCTCCACAGTCGTAGCACTTCTTTCGTTTGTGAGAGCATTTTCCATTCATCATGAAATTGAGCCAGCTGTGTCATTGACAATGGTTTTGTTTCTTTTTTCAACTCAAAGAAAAGATTAGCATTTTGCGGGTCGATTTGACTGGTATGTAAAATACGTTGCTCTTCTCCCCTTGCATCATAATTTTTATAAAGTTTGCTTGTATCTAAAAGATAAATAGGATTGTTCTTATCCCGCAATAAGTAAAGGAAATAGTGAAGACCTACTTGTTCACCTGCATTATTGCCATACCATATATAAATGGGGACATCCTCTTCTATATCCTCAATCTCACGCAATGTATTTGTAAACTTATTTTCATATACAAAATCTTCCTGCTCTGAATTGATATTCTCATATAACCATTCACTTCGGTAGGTTTTCCCTATTTTTTCATCTAATCTCCACAATGGACCAATTGAAAATGAGTCTGGAAATCCGATTACAGTCTTAGGTCTTTCCAATCCAACTCTTATGGAACCAGCAGCAGATTCTGTGTTGACAATATGGACTGGGCCCTGCCCTTTCAAATGACGATATTTCTGAATAAGCTTATTTATTTCCTCCACCATTTTGTTTAACTCATTCTGATCAAAACAAAACCCTTTACCTTCAACGGCTTTGTATTTTTCATGACGAAAGCTCTCGAATTCTTCTCTATCCGTAAGTTCATACGATAACCACTCTCTATCACGGAACAAATTTGGAAGGGTTACGTAATTCTTGGTTTTGATGTGGTAGACAAACACGATATTTGGTTCAATCCAAAAATAAATAAATGGGTAATTAGATTTAGTTTTGATTAGGATCAACTCCTATTTAATTTTAACTTTTTAGCTATATACTCATTTTGGAACTACAGGAACCCAAAGCTCATTATTAGGAACTCTATCAGGTGCTAAATAGTTCTCTATACTAGGCAATTCTGCCAACATATAACCTGAATTGGGCAACCATTCTGTATATACCCGTTTCCAAGCATCCTGTATATTTGGAAAAACAGCCCAAGTACTTTTAGGTATTATGATTTTCTCCATATCGCTTGAGAACTCACCGGTATACCGACAACCCATAAAATAATCAAACTCTTCCTCCGTTATGGCCGCTTGGTTTCCACATACACCTAAGATCCCTTCCAATTTACATTGTGGATTTTCCCATGACATATTTATAATTTGTTGTAGCAGCCCAGTGTTGTTTGCCTCTTCCCATAATTTAGGAATCCTATGAAATGCTTCCTTTGTAACTACTTTTTGTTTAAGCCCTACAATCTCAATCTCGAAATCTAGAATTTCAATTCTATAATCCATATCCATTTCCCTCTCATGTTCGGTAAATTCCCTCAGGAATTACTACTACTAATTTTAAGATATTTACAATTTTATATTCTAATGGTAAAATTATCAAATTATAATTCTGAAATATTGATTATCCCTATTTAATAAGAGGTTCCGACTTAATAAGAAGGAGGTTTTAAAGTGAGTATTAAATACGATGCCAATCATATTAAACAATTTTATGAGGAATACGGAGAAAGAGAGTGGGAAAGACTCGAATCTACACCTACCGACAAGGTGAACTTCCATGTACATAAATCAATCTTAACCCAGTACATTCATAAAGGGGACCGGGTACTAGAAGCAGGTGCTGGCCCAGGAAGATTTACGATTGAATTAGCAAAGATTGGAGCAAACATTACGGTTGGGGATATATCTCCGAAACAATTGGAACTTAACCGCTTGAAAGTACAAGAATATGGATATGAAAATTATGTTGAATCGTGGGATGAGCTAGATATAGTAGACCTATCAAAATATGAATCTTCTTCCTTCGATCATGTTGTCTGCTATGGTGGAGCCCTGAGCTACGTTTTTGAGAAAAAGGATGATGCGCTTAGAGAACTTCTTCGGGTAACTAAGCCAGGTGGTTACGTTTTAATCAGTGTCATGTCCCTTTTAGGAGCTACCAAGCGGTTTTTACCTGAGATTATCCAATCCACTCAACTCCATGGAATCGAATTGACTGAAAATGTTTTTAAGACGGGTGACTTATACGGATTGCTTGCACCAACTGGCCATTACTGCCATATGTACCGCTGGTCTGAACTCGAATCTTTTCTAAAAAAACATGATTGTGAAATTGTTGACGCGGCTGCAGCTAACTTTTTATCTCCTAACCATGAAGAAACACTAAGTGAAACGATAGAAAGAGACCCTTCCTATTGGGAGCGATTTCTTCAATGGGAACTTGAATTTTGCAGAGAATCAGGGGCTTTAGATGGTGGCACACATATAATAGCTGTTGTTAAACGAATGTAATTAACAATTTAATTTTTATCTATAATCTATGAATATATAATTAAATAAAAATAGGTATTCGGCACTTAGTGCACCGAATACCTATTATATTTTAAAAACAAATCAGTGAGTGCTAACAACTTGAGATGACTCTTTCTTTTTAAGGTCAAAACGGTCTGCATTCATCACTTTAACCCATGCAGCAATAAAGTCCTGTACAAACTTCTCTTTGTTATCGTCTTGTGCATACACTTCTGCAATAGCACGGAGAACAGAGTTTGAGCCGAACACTAGATCAACTCTAGTTGCTGTACGTACCACTTCACCTGTGTTTCGGTCACGACCTTCATATACAGTTCCATCTACAGGTTTCCACTCTACTCCCATGTCTAGTAAGTTGACAAAGAAGTCATTTGTCAAAGTACCTACATTATCAGTAAATACTCCGTGTTTCGTTCCACCGTAGTTTGTACCTAATACACGCATACCACCAATAAGTACAGTCATTTCTGGTGCTGTAAGATTAAGCAATTGTGCTTTGTCTACAAGGAGTTCTTCTGGACTTACACTATACTCTTTCTTTTGGTAGTTGCGGAAACCATCCGCAACCGGCTCAAGCACATCAAAGCTTTCTGCATCCGTTTGTTCTTCTGTAGCATCTCCACGTCCTGGAGCGAATGGTACAGTTACATCAAAGCCTGCATCTTTAGCAGCCTTTTCAATGGCTGCACTACCACCTAGGACAATTAAATCAGCCATGCTTACTTTCTTATCAAGGTTACTTTGAACGAATTCTAATACATCAAGCACTTTATTTAGTTGCTCCGGCTGATTCACGTCCCAATCCTTTTGTGGAGCAAGACGGATGCGAGCTCCATTAGCTCCACCACGATAATCTGAGCCACGGAAAGTACTAGCTGAAGCCCAAGCAGTTGTTACAAGCTCACTGATTGTAAGACCTGAATCTAAGATTTTTGTTTTGATTTCCGCTACTTCTTCATCTGTTAAATCATAATCAACCACTGGAACAGGATCTTGCCAGATAAGCTCTTCTTCTGGAACTTCTGGTCCTAGATATCTTGAACGAGGTCCCATGTCACGGTGTAATAGTTTGAACCATGCACGAGCAAATGCATCTGCAAACTCATCTGGGTTCTTGTGGAAACGACGAGAAATTTTTTCATAAATTGGATCATGACGCAATGCTAAATCAGTCGTAAACATTACTGTCGGAACCTTAACAGAGGCATCTGCTGCATCCGGTGCCAAGTCCTTTTCATCCGGATCTACTGCCATCCACTGATAGGCACCAGCCGGACTCTTCGTTAGCCACCATTCATACCCAAACAATAAGTCAAAGTAACCATTATCCCACTTTGTTGGATTAGCTGTCCAAGAACCTTCAAGACCGCTCGTAATGGTGTCACGACCTTTACCACTACCGTGAGTACTTAACCAACCTAATCCTTGTGCTTCAATAGGAGCAGCTTCTGGTTCTGGTCCAACATGAGCAGCATCTCCAGCACCGTGTGCCTTACCGAAAGTGTGTCCCCCGGCAATTAGTGCTACCGTTTCTTCATCGTTCATCCCCATACGTCCAAAGGTTTCACGAATGTCACGAGCACTAGCAATAGGATCTGGTTTACCGTCTGGTCCTTCTGGGTTTACATAGATAAGACCCATTTGAACAGCAGCAAGCGGATTTTCAAGTTCACGATCCCCAGTGTAGCGGTTATTACCTAACATTTCTGTTTCAGTACCCCAGTAGATATCTTCTTCTGGGTGCCAAATGTCAGCACGTCCGCCACCAAAACCAAACGTTTTTCCACCCATGGACTCAATAGCAACATTACCTGTTAGTAGCAATAAGTCAGCCCAAGAGATCTTATTTCCGTACTTTTGTTTAATCGGCCAAAGCAGACGACGAGCTTTATCCAAATTACCATTGTCAGCCCAACTGTTCAGTGGAGCAAAACGTTGGTTCCCTGTTCCACCGCCACCACGACCGTCTCCTACACGGTATGTACCAGCAGCGTGCCAAGCCATACGGATAAAGAATGGACCATAATGACCATAGTCAGCAGGCCACCAATCTTGACTGTCTGTCATTAAATCACGAAGATCTTGTTTAAGAGCTTCATAGTCTAATTTTTCAAATTCCTCTGCATAATCAAAGTCTTCACCCATTGGGTTAGATTTTTTGTCATGCTGACGGAGAATGTTTAAGTTCAACTGATTTGGCCACCAGTCTCTATTAATTGTAGCGCTTGATTTGTTACTAGTGACACTACCATGATGAAACGGGCATCCTCCAGTTTTTGCATTGTTATTCGTGTCCATATTTGTTTCCCCTCTCTCAGTAAGTTTAATAGAAACCTATTTGACTATCTTGTTGTTAAGTTTGATATCTTATTTGATTTTTGCTAACTTCCATTCCCTCAGGAGGAGTGAAAGATAAGCACAACCCAATGATAACACTTATCAGTTAAAAGTCAATATCTATTTATAATTATTATTAAAAAGGAAATTCTATCGAAATATATTATAAATATTTTGAAAATATAAAAAAATAAAATAGATAGAACTTTTCTTTAGTGGACTACCTATCTGTAAATATTGATATTCAGCTGTAACTTCTTATAAAACAAAAAATCGGAAAAATTTAAAAAAGGATGCCAGCCCATTGACACCCTTTTCCCAAAAAACCTGCATTAAACTATAATTACCCTACTTTGATTTTCTTCATGATTCGTTATCCTTCACCTGATGAGAAACAAATGCACTGTCTTTGTCCACTTTTGTATACATGGATCGACCCAGGTATAGAGGAATGGATAGTTTATTAAAATCCGGCAACCCATTCTCTTGGAATTTCTCGTGGTCACGATAGAATTGAACAATACTTCCGACAAACCAATCATGATCTCCATATGTATTCCGGTCCATCACTTCGCATTCGTAGGCCACATAAGCATCTTTTAAAATAGGAGAACCCGTTGCTATTCCTTTCTCGAACTCAATCTCCACTTGCTCAAACTTGTTAACCTTTGATCCTGTAAAAACTCCTGATTGTTGTATAAAAGCTGCCTTCTCAAATGGGAGGAAATTGATGGCAAACTTTCCCGCATTTTTAATCAACTGATAAGTATGTCTTTCTCGTCCAATAGCTACACCATAAATAGGTGGCTCATACGAAATATAAGAATGCCAGCCGGCAGCCATTATATTTTCTCCCCCATTGTAGGTAACGGTTACGAGCGCAACCATTCCCGGGTAACTGTGCATGACTTGTTTGTTCATTGCTTGAATCATAACTTCCTCCTGTAAATAGTTCTATACATTTAAATTGATAATTAGATAATTCCTTAACTACGAATCCTTTTTATTGAGATCCCTTAATAGATCTATAATCTCTTTATTTTGTTCGCTTATTATTCTAAATTTGCTTTCAATACCTAAACTTGTAATTGCTATAATAACGACACCAACGGTTATTATTAATCCCATGGGATGCACTCCTTTTCGCTAGTTCTACTCTTGTCTTTCCAACCTAACTTTGTTAAAACGGACACACGTTCCTTTATTTTATAAAATCCGGCTATTTTCAGTGGTTTCCGGACAGAAGATCCCTTATTTGACCCATTTACTCCTTATATTCTACTAAAATAGCGAAATAACGGAATCTGTGTCCGCAACTTAGGCAAATTATGTGTTTTTTGAGCAAATAGCGGAATCGGTGTCCGTTTAGCCCCCTTGCACAGCCACTACCAACAAACAAACTAATGATTATTCCCTAACTCTTCAGGGGATTCGCCTGTTGGCTCTTCTTTATTGGGGTTCTCCATATACACAGGCAATGGCTCCATCTCTTTTGTATACACAAGCTTTTTCTCAGGCTTTAACAACACTTCTTTTCCGTTCTTCCACTCCATTGGATAGATATAAAGCTCCAGTTCCTCTATGTTATCCAATTGGATTTCTTGAATCGCTCTACGTTGAAATTCTCCAAACCAGCTATCCCCTTCACTGCTAACTGTGTTATGCTCATACACATTCCCTTGATCATCCATTGCCTGAACATGAAAAACAAAGCCTGTATCCTCATAATCGAATTGATCAAACCATAATCCAAAATGAATCCGCTCAAGGTTCGGCATATAAAATAAATCTGTAATTCTAACATCTAATTCTTCAAAGTATTTATCTTCTACTTTAATTCGCAATATATCGTCATCCTCATAACCGCCACCTGGCTTCATACTCCACCACATTGGTGCCGTAACACCCCGCTTCATCTGAATCATATCCCATTCCTTATAAATGGCATGTGCAGAAAAAGCGGTCATAAAGAAAACAGCCCAGAAAATTAGCAAAGAGATGACCCTTTTCTTATCTGTATACATGCTACCTCCTTCCAACTCCCTATTTTCACATTTTTCTTTATTTTAACATTAAATAATAGGCGAACGACTCCTCAATTTGGTTTATTTTCCCATACAAAAAATGAGACGCCCTAAGGCATCTCTTCGTCCTACTATTCCTTCACTTTCAACAACCTCAAACTATTCAAGGTTACCAGTAACGTTGCACCCATATCAGCAAAAATGGCAATCCATAGTGTTAACCAGCCTGGAATGACAAGTAATAAAGCCAATGCCTTAATTCCCAAAGAGAACGCGATGTTTTGTTTAATAACGGCCAATGCTTTCCGACTCAGCTTCATCGTATACGGTAACTTACTGAGGTCATCAGACATCAATGCTATATCAGCGGTCTCCAGTGCTGTATCTGTACCGGCACCCCCCATAGCAACTCCTACAGATGATGCAGCAAGAGCTGGAGCATCATTGACACCATCGCCGACCATGGCAACATTTTTATACTTGGATCGAAGCTTTTTGATAAAATGTAATTTATCCTCAGGTAACAAATCGGCTTTGACATCCGAAACTCCCACTTGTTTTCCAATAGCTTTAGCCGTTCTCTCATTGTCTCCTGTTAGCATGACTGTTTTCTCAATTCCAACTTGACGTAATTTTTGAATGACCTCTTTTGAGGATTCTCTAACTTCATCAGCCACCGCAATCAATGCCAGGGTGTCTCTTTCTGTTCCCAAGATCATTACAGTTTTTCCTTGTGATTGCATTTTTTCAATCATTGCCTTTTGATTGGCAGATAGGATTCCATGCATGCCTTCAAATAGATTCGGACTACCAACATAGTACAGAGAATTGTGAACTCTGGCTTTAATCCCTTTCCCAGTGATTGATTGAAAGTCGTTCACTTCGATATCTTGGTATTTTACACCGGATTCTTCTGCTTTTCTCATAATGGCTGAAGCTAGTGGATGTTGCGATCCCTTCTCGATGGCCGCAGTTATTTGTAAAAGCTCCTCCTCGTTACCCATAAACGTCACCATATCTGTCACAGTTGGAACCCCCTTCGTTAGGGTCCCGGTTTTGTCAAATGCCATGACCTTTAAGGTTCCTGCTTCTTCCAGGTAAATGCCACCCTTTATGAGAACACCATTTCTGGCCGCGTTACCAATTGCAGTCACAACAGCTACTGGAGTTGAGACAACTAATGCACACGGACAACCCACAACTAGAGCCGCCAAACCTTGGTAAACCCACTCACTCCATTCTGCTCCAAATAATAACGGTGGAACAACTGCTATTAAAATGGCTAATACAATGATGGCCGGTGTGTAATATTTAGCAAATTTATCAACAAAAGCCTGGGAAGGTGCCCGTTCGGCTTGAGCTTCTTCCACTAAGTGAATAATCTTGGCAATCGTCGTATCTTCCACTCGCTTTGTCACCTTAACTTCAAGTAGACCCTCTTCATTCATAGTACCTGCAAAAACTTCATCACCGTTTGTTTTGGTAGCGGGGACACTTTCCCCTGTGATGGCAGCTTGATTGATAGTAGATGTTCCTTTTATGACGACTCCATCCATAGCCAACTTTTGCCCTGGCTTCACAATCATCGTGTCACCAATTTGGATTTCATCGACAGGAACCACCATTTCCTCTTGCCCTCGTCGAATAAGTGCTTCTTTAGGGGCAATATCCATCAATGACTCAATCGACTGACGTGCTTTATCCATTGAATAACGTTCTAGTGCTTCACTTATTGCAAACAGGATGACAACGGTTGCCCCTTCTCCCCATTCACCAATAATGGCGGCTCCTATGACAGCTACAGTCATAAGCGTGTTCATATCGAACTTTAATCGGGCTAAGTTTTTAAGACCTTTTGAAAATAAAGAATAACCGCCTATAAAAATGGAAATAGCATAACCAGCGATAGGAACAATATGCCCCTCTCCATATCGCTCTCCTAAAAACCAACTAATCAATAGCAATACAGCTGAAACGTACACCTTGTAATTTTCTTTCTGTTTCCAGAAAGGCTCTCGTTCAACCGATTTTTCCTGTTCACTACGTAGTTTCAAGTTCTCAAAGGCTCCAGCTTTTTCGAGTTCCTCAATGGTAGCTTGGCCCGTTACTGTGATCTTCGCCGCTCCAAAATTAACTTTTGCATCCACAACACCATCCAGGTGTTTCACGTTCTCCTCGAACGTTTTCGCACAGCCTGCTCAGGAAAAGCCTTGGACGCGATACGTCATGGATTGTTGTTCAGACATTTGCGCATTTTGCTCATACATCGACTCTCACCTCTTTCTTGTGAGCTAGGGCAATCGTGATTAACTGCTTTATATGTTCATCATCTAAAGAATAAAAGGCGAGTTTCCCTTCTCTACGGAATTTGACTATTCCCTGTTTATGAAGAGTCCTCAAGTGGTGTGAAGCCGTTGCAACCGTTGAACCAATAATATTCGCAATATCACACACACATAATTCATCATCCTGACACAAGGCATATGTGATCTTCGCTCGGTTTTCATCTGCAATCGCCTTAAAAAGTAAAGCCACACTACCTATATCTTCCTTTTTTATCACAGCTTGTATACGCTTTACTTTCGGTTCATCATAACAGTAAATATCACATGTATCTTTGTTAGACATTCTAAACCTTCTCTCATTCAAATATTGATTTGAATATATTATATCTTTATTGTATGCAGTTAATCAAATGATGGTTTGAATGAAGTGGTATTATTTTAAAAAGATCCGGTTATTTGTTTGGCTTTCCAGTTCGTGTGGACTTCTACTCTTAAACGGGACACGTTTTGCTCTTGCTGTCCCGTTTGGCTGGCTATTCTGTTTCGAACAGGACACGTTCACCTTCTGCTGTCCCGTTCCCCCTTCCATCTCACTCTAAACAAGACACACTCTCTCCCAGCCTTTCAATTCAAACAAAAAAGACTACCCTCTTAAAATGAGAATAGTCCTTCAACCTACCCAATAATAATCCGCTCTTTCGGATAATGGTAATTCGGCTCGACTTCCCTTCGATTAAACAAGAAGATAAATGACAGAATCCCAATACGTCCAATGAACATAAGCATTATGATGACAACTTTACCGATTGAACTAAGCTCTGGTGTAATCCCCATCGACAATCCAGTTGTTCCAAATGCAGAACTTACTTCAAACAGAATTTCCATAGTAGAAAAACGTTCCGTAAATTCTAAAGTAATGACTGCAATAAAACATACTAACAAGGCAAGAAAAGTGACTATTACAGACTTTATCACATCATCCTCGTGAATTTCTCGTCTAAAAACTTTTATCGTTTTATAGCCCCTAGCAAAGGAATATAACAACAATAGATTAACTGCAAATGTGGTTGTTCGCACGCCTCCACCAACTGAACTCGGGGATGCACCAATAAACATTAAGAAACAGAGTACCCATAAGGTAGGATGTGAAAATTCACTAACGTCCATTGTTGCTAACCCACCATTTCTAGTAGTTGAAGACTGAAAGAAGGCATAGAAAAACGACTCATGCCACGATTTCCCTTCAAAGAAATGGTTAGCTTCAAATAATAAAATAATGATTGTTCCAAAAATCATAAGTAAAAAGAAAGTTAAAGTGGTTAATTTCGTATATAAAGAAAACTGGAACCGATGAATTTCATTTTTCTTAGTCACGAATTCCTTCAATTCAACTAAAACCGGAAATCCGATAGCTCCTAACGTCAATAATATGATGTTTATAAACTGAACGAAATAATCATTAGCAAAAGGAATAAGGGAATTTCCCGTTATGTCAAACCCTGCATTGGTGGTAGCACTAACCGCACCAAACAAACCTTGCAAATAAGCTTCTTGCCATGTAGGAAAATAACTAAGAAAATATGTTCCCAAAACAAGTGTGCCACATAATTCTATGATTAAAATTAAACTTAGAATTTGTCTCATTAAATGAACCAAACCTGAAAGATTCGTTTGGTTTTGATCTGTCATGATTAGGCGTCTTTCTTTGAGACCAATTTTTCTCCTCATAATCATCCATAAAAACGTACCTAATGTCATAATCCCGATTCCGCCAAATTGGAGGATAAACAGTAAAATAAATACTCCTGATGTACTAAAGGTATCCGGTGTCGATACAACAGCTAGTCCTGTAACACTTACTGCACTTACTGCTGTAAATAATACATCTATAAAAGACCAGTTAACTTCTGGTTTTAACGCAAAGGGTAGACTTAGTAAAAATGTTGAAACCAGTACAGCTACTATATAAAAAGTCACAATTAGTTGCGCTGGTGATAAACTACTCACTAGTTTTTTAGACAAGAGACATGCTCCTTTAACTTGTATACCTATCGTGAAACCAAAATAGACCATTCTAAATAAAAGAATGGTCAATAAATGATTAACCCTTCTCTCAAGTAACGCTTACGAGGTTAGCTGTCGGATTAGGGAATTGAGAGTATCCCTTCTTATGTTTATAAGATTCACCCCAAGATAAACATAGGTTTATCAAATTTGGTTCCCCCGCTCTTGTGATTCAGCAACAAGGTATATAGATATTTTGATATTTATAAAAT
Organism: Bacillus carboniphilus; assembly: GCF_039522365.1. Lineage (GTDB taxonomy): Bacteria > Bacillota > Bacilli > Bacillales > JC228 > Bacillus_BF > Bacillus_BF carboniphilus. The sequence continues at coordinate 35,643 of NZ_BAAADJ010000057.1, forward strand.
ACGCCTGACATTTTATGTTGTCAATACAAATTAGTTATATCTACGACTTTTCCACATATAAAACCCCATCACCATTCCAATTGGAAAAATAATAACAGTTCCTCCGATAATCCCCGATAATACCTGTAGCCACACAGAGGCACCAACTTCTTCTCTATTGAAAATCAAATGGTAGATTTGAACCATCGATGAGCAAACCAATGCCCAAATGAGCCCATATTTTAAAATAAACGGCCACTTTTTCTTTTTTACTTCTTTGAACACTGTAAGCCCCTCCTATACCTCTTGTTACTATTTCTTCACGAATCCATTATATTTCATTCTACTAAATTTAAAATCTAGTGAGATCTTTTCAGGAAATGAACAAAGAGCCAGCCAAGTACTGCCAGCCCTCTATGATACTCTGCCACTATTCTTTCTCTATACGCACCCTTTTTTCCTGCTTCGGATTAACCTCGCCTTGTTTTTTTATAAAATTCATCAACACTTCACTTAGCGTAGCAAACTCGTTCTTAACCGGAATGTCCGTAAACATTGTATACTGATCTCCACCTGAGGCTAAAAAATCACTCATAGCTATTATGTATTCTTTGTCTAACTCTAACGGTTCCCCAGCCACTTGCACAGAATCAACTCTATCTCCAAAAGGATTAGAAGGATCAAACGCAAATGTCATTCCTGCCACATGTGGAAAGGCTCCGCTCCTTTCTGGGTAAGCACGAACACCATTTTCCAGGGCTTCTTTCACTGTTTTTCCGCTAACGACTTTGGTCATGATGTAATTTCCAAAAGGCAAAACAGTGATGACGTCCCCTTTGGTAATATCCCCTTGGTCAATGGATGCACGGATTCCTCCTCCATTTAATAAAGCAATGTCTGCACCTGTTTCCTCCAGCATTGCATCTGCAATTAGGTTTCCTAAGTTTGTTTCACCTTTCCTGACCCGCTCCCGGTCACCAACCAGGACTACGTTTGTCTTTCCAATTACGGTTTTCAATTGCTTCTCCTGTTCCTTTAGAATGTCTTGAATGACAGAGGTGACCTTAGTGTCTGGGATAATTGCATCTGAATCTATCACATAACTTGCCTTTTTGTTCATCAATTTTCCACTTCGGAAATTGAGTTCTACAACTCCTAGTCTTTTTGTGTATTCACCTGCGCTTACAATCAAAGTTTTCTCAACCATAGTTGCACCCTTGCTATGACTATGACCATCCACAATCAAGTCAATACCACTAACTTCTTGTGCCACTTTTAAACTGGTGTGCTGACTAGTTGGATTTGTGCCTAAATGAGAAATAGCAATAACGGCGTTTACACCATTAGCTTTTAATTCTTTTACACTTTTCTCTGCTGCGGCCACTGGATCTGTAAACAATACACCTTCTACATTTTTAGCGTTCGTTTTATAGATGGTTTCAGGAGTAGATAATCCAAAAATTCCGACCTTTAATCCATTCATTTCTTTTATTATGTATGGGAGAAGCAATGGTTTCTTTGTAATTTCATATAAAAGGTTTGCACTAATGACGGGGAAGTTTGCCATCTGAACTAGCTCTAATAAACGTTCACGTCCATAGTTAAAATCATGGTTTCCTACTGTCATCCCATCGTAACCAACCACATCCATAACTCGAATGATACTTTCCCCTTGGTCAATGGTAGCAAAGGTTGTTCCGTGTAAAGCATCACCGGCATCCAGTAAAAGGGTGTTTTCATTTTCTTCTTTAAATTGCTTTGCCAGTGTAGCAATTTTGGCAAACCCTAACCCCTCATGAAGTCCACCAAACACACGTCCGTGAGAATCGTTGGTGTGGAGGATTGTTATTTTTTGATAGGAGGAGTCCTTTGCGATAGATGGTTGAAATGTCGCTGTGATGATAATGATTGATAGAAATAGCTTGCCAAGTACTTTCGCCATGAGATTCCCCCTTTATTCATTTTTTCCATATAACGCTTCCAATTCATCTAATGATTTCTTGGCATCATTATAATCAGTTATCGCTTGATCGAGCAGTTGATCCACTGAAGATCCTTCATCCATAGTTACAGGCTTCAATTGTTTAAGTACATTGATTTGATTTTGAATAGATGAAGTTAGATTGTTAATGATTGCATTCAATAAAGTAAGCTCCTCTTCAGGGAATGCGTCTGCATACTTTTCTGACTCCGCTTTTAAATCCTGCAAAGGCTCCAAATTACTGAACTCAATTACCCCTATGGTAGATTCGACTTCCTCTATGATGTCACTTTCTGTTGTTAGATTTTCTGATTCATGATTTATAAAAAAATTTAAAGAATTCCCTGAACTTGTCAAATCAACTTCCTCAAATTGGAGCTCAAAATCATCCTTAAAAACAGTAGAGTAAATAACCTGACTTGAATTCATGGTCTCCAAGGCTTGGATTGCCTCATCACCCGTTAATTGGTCTACACCGGTTTCAAGCCTGCTAATCATACTCTTTATTTCATCGTCTGAATTTATCTGTAGCTTATCGTCAATACCAATGCCTTCTGCAATCAGGTTAAGTTCTTTTCGAAAACTAGGAAAATCCTCACCTTTAATGTATCCAACTGTTTCATTTGCTTCATTATTAAATTCAATGAGAGTTGATAGCCTTGACTCGATTTCAGCCTTTGCTGCTTCTTTCTGATCATTACTAGCTTGGTTGTTATCCGTTTGGTTTCCGCTGCCGCATCCATTTAATGCCATCATGATTAAAAGCAAAATCACCCATAATTGTTTCATGTTAATCCTCCTGTACTTCCGACACTATACAGGTAATATCTTCATATTTTCGCACAATTATTCTAACTAACAAGCCACAAGATTGGCTGAGAAATCAACAAAAAAATAGTGCCTATCGATAGTGAATAGGCACTTTGTGTTCATTAATTCTTTTCAGGTATTTTAAAAAGTTCTTTCAATCCTAATGCGCGTTTGATTCCATCTGATGTTCCTTGGTGAAGACCCTCATGCCACATCGCAAACCCAAGGACCTCCCCTAAAGTTGTGAACTTGGTTTCAGGTCCTAACACAAATGGCTTTTCTCCTATTTCACCTAATCGTCCACCGAATGTATCCATAATCTTCTGTGGCTGTTCAACTAAACGCGTTCGAAGTTCCTCCAGAGATGGTATTTCTTCCTCTTTGCCCCAATCCGCAGGCTTACTTCCCATCGCAAAAAGCTTTAAATAATGAGGAGGACATTTGGACTCTTCCTTTACAAAAGAATGCAGGAGTATTTCATGCGAAACATAAATATGTCCATACTGCCATAACAGGTGATTGTTAAAGCCTTCTGGTATTACAGTCGCTACCTCATCTGGAGTCGCATCAAGAGAAGCAACCGTACGACTACGAATAAACTTCATTTGTTGAAACATCATTTCATCATTCACTGGAAAAACCTCCTTCAATTACTAATTATAGTTTACTAGAATCCGGGACAGAGGGACAGGTTCCTTGTCCCGATTAATTACTAAATTATAGGAAAGAATAATATTACCCTAACACATTTTAAAGGTGAATCGTGGAATGAATCGACTTATAGATGAAAAAAAGATAAAACAAACAGATAAATTTTTCGATCGAATTCATGATATTCAGATGGAATACTTGGACTATTGGAAAGAAAGCACCCTTTGGCATTGGGATTTTTGGCTATCGTTAATCCTTGTAATACTTCCATGGGTGATTTGGTTTATCTTTCGAAAGCGTGGTAGTGAAGGAAGACTTCTTCTTGCTGGATTCGTCTCTTTAATCATTGCTTCCTGGTTAGATTTTATAGGGGTTGTGTTTGGTCTATGGCATTACTCAGGAAAGGTTGTTCCCACGATTCCTACTTTTTTTCCTTGGGATTTTTCCTTGATACCTGTAACGATGATGCTTTGGTTACAATTTAGACCAACTGCCAATCCACTGTTAAAAGGTATGGTATACGCAGCCATTACATCCTTCATCGGGGAGCCTTTATTCGAGTGGATTGGATTATATACGCCTGAAAGATGGTCTAGCTTTTACTCATTTCCCATTTACACCTTCATTTATTTAATTGCCTACTGGTTTACCAGAATGAAGAGTTTTGAAAAGTTGTGTTAGGGATCCGCTTCTATTTTTGTGACAGCTTGGGGGAGCTTAGGATTTAAATTCTCCGATAAAAAGCCTGCCCCATCTAGGAGCAGACCCTAACATTTCCTATTGTTCAGTTTCTGCCTCACCTTCAAAGTCATCCGGGTAAAGAATTTCATCAAACACTTCTCCGCTCGCCTCATCTTGAACGAAAATATTGACACTTGTATCATCCGGCTTCTGTCCATCATATACCTGATAAAGCATCCCGAACATACCTAAACTGAACACGGCGAACCCATCCATGCTTTCTTCATAAGCAGCTTGGTCAACGACTAGAGTGAACTCTGTAAACGAGTCATTATATTTTACATCCTTAATGGATGCATATTCCTCACTGTTTTTCATTTCATCGACCGATTGAGTAATACTTGTCCTGATTTCATCCATCATTTCTTCGTGCTTCGCTTTTGACATTTTGTACGTGATGGATCCATCCTCATTTTGTGTTACTTCTTTAATGCCTTCTCCCTCAGCTTCTGCTTTAATGGTCTCAAAATCCTGTCCTTCAAACATAGAAGCTGGTAAGGTAACCTCTACATTCATAAGCCCTTTGTCTACATTCACATTACCATTTCCATCGGCTTCTTTATCTTTTTCTTCCGTTTCAGCTTCGTCCGTTGCACCCTGGCCTGCATCGTCATCATTATTTCCACATGCAGAAAGAAGCAAGACTAAGCAACCAAACAAAAGTATGAAAACGATTCTCTTCATAAAAATCCTCCTCTAATGTATGGATAACATTAGAATTCCGAATGTATTTCAGAGTTATACTTATCTTATAAAGATGTTCCACAAAAAAAGAGAACCTCATTAGAGATTCTCTTCTTATCACATGGTAGCCACCGGATTGTCTTCCTCAATGATCTTTCTAGTATCAAATAGCTTAATTAACAAAAATACTTGCAAGACTAGCGTAATAATCACAGGAATAGCCCAAATATTTAATATGAGATCCACACTTAATTGTCCACTCCCTGCTAGTGCCGAAAAGACGATAACAATAACCGTCAGAATCGTATATACCTTTCTAAAGCTCCATATGGATTGGGATTGTTGAACCCAATTTTGAACCTTTAACTGTAGGGCTACTCCCTCTAAAAGCTTCCACACAAAAAATAGGTACAGAATTGAATTCGCGATTGATACCAGATAATAAAGGGATCCAGATGAGAAAACATCCTGTTCTGTAATTAAGTCAGGTACCGATAATGCTAACAAAATTACTGCCAAATTCCGTGCTGACATATAAGATTTGTATTTTGGATTCACACCACCCATCTGCACAATAACGATGATCCAACCAGCTAAATCCGGCACAAGATTGAACGAATTCAACCTAAAATCGAAAAATGTAAAGAAAAGTCCAATTACAATCCATTTACATTGATGTCGAGTCATTCTCTCCCTCCCTTTTTCATTCGGTTTTGATTTTGCGAGCATCTTTTTTTTCATTTTTTACGGTTATTTTTGAAGGTTACTAGAGGAAGTTAGTCGAGAAAAATACTTTATAAATTGTATGTAGAGGAAGGAGAATCTTTCCTTTTAATGTAGAAGAATGACAATCATTAGAAATTTGGCGGGACCGTGTGGGAATCGAACCCACCAAAGACGACACGCGCCTCTCGAGCGGTTTTGAAGACCGTGACGGGCACCAGCACCGTTTCCGACCCCATTTTATAGGCTTGTCCAGTTATCAATCATAGTATATGTCTGGGTATATTTCAATTGTTTTGGTGTAATTAACTGGGATTTATTCGCGTATAGCTGCATTTATTCACTTATGGCACCTCTCACATGTCTCCATTAAATTCGCAGATAATCCATGTATTGAAAAATCACCTCTTCCCATCCCCCACCATTTCCCTCTACGAAAATCCTACTCATTCCTTGTCACGTTTCGACTCCGGCATTATAATAGTATAATGATGGTTGGAAGATTGTGGGGTGTCGGATGATGCTTGAAGGATGGTTTCAGTGGTTCATCCTTTTTTGGGTTTGTGTCCTAGTCTTTATGTTTGCTGTTGGCGGCTATTTCATGTTTCGAAAGTTTTTGAAACGGTTGCCGAAAGAAGACGGCAAATCGGATATGGATTGGGAAGAATATTATGTGAGCCAAACGATTAAGCTGTGGAAGCCAGAGGAAAAAGAATTACTAAACGAATTGGTGAGTCCTGTTCCTGAACTTTTCCGTGATGTGGCGAAACATAAGATAGCCGGGAAGATTGGCGAACTTGCTCTTAAGGAAAAAGCCAAAAAGATTGATCAGGAATTAGTGATTCGAGGATATATAATGGCGACTCCAAAGCGTGATCATAAATTTCTACTGAAAAAATTAGACGAATTAAAAATTGATGTTACGCCGTACCAGCATTTGTTTTAACTACAAGACACGGCCAGCTCTTAAGAAGATGCCTGGAGTCGATTGATTTTGGGCTTCTTCTTTTTTTATATTAAATTTTTTGAAACTTTTCTCTATTCTAAACGTAATATTTGGTAGAATTAGGCAGTGGGCAATTTGTATTTTGTTTTAAAAGGGGATTTTAGTTATGCATAATGGCGATAAAAAATTGATGTACACCGCCAGTATAGGAATAATCGTGTTTATTATTTGTTTTACAGCTGCTTTGTTTTTAGTACCGTTAAAAGAAATTTTTATTAAACCTGATTATGGTTACTTCTTTGGTTCAAGTGGAAAATCTTTTATAGTAGCGTCCATCTGTATTGCTGTTTTAGGGGTCAGTATTATGATCATGGGTTGGGAAATGAAATCTAAGTTGCTGAAATTTGTGATAAGCTTCCCCATATGTATTGCATCACTAATCGGTCTCTATTACTCTATCGATGATTATTACTATATCGATCCAAATGGGATTGTAATAGATACGTTGGAAACAACAGAAGAACGATTATTGAAGTGGGAAGATATCACTGAACTTGTTCATATATACAGGAAAGACCAAACGGGGGCTCCTCTTCCTTCAGAGTTAATTATAAAGCTAAAAGATGGTGAGGAAATCTTAATGGAGTTAGGGCCGAGACAGTATTCCATGCGCACCTCCATTAACAGTACAGTTCGGAAATTTGGAGGTGAGAGTTTCGTAGATTTCTATGACAGTGAAGGCAATTTTATAGAGAGAAAAGAATATTTCTAAACAATTTCCACTGGGGGAAAATTTCACATGCACAATGCAGATAATAAAAAACTTATGTTTATTGTTTTTGGTATTATCATCTCTATCAGTTCTTTATTGTGGGGTCTTTTAAGCTCTGCTGTTAAACAAACTCTTTTTATGCCTAAGGATGCTTTTTTCTTTGGAGCTGATGGAGTTAGTATTTTTATTTCAATGGGGGCTCTTTTTGTTCTAGGGATAAGTATTGTGATTGTAGGTATTGACCTAGAAAGAAAAAAATTAAAATGGAGTCTCTTTGCTGGGTTGTTCGGAATTTCATTATTAGTATTTGTTGCTACCATGGAAGAATATTATTACTATAGTCCCGACGGAATTTATACGAATGAGCTTGCTGGGTTTGGTACGGATAAAACGGATTGGGAAGAAATTGTATTGATTACAAACATCTTTCAAAAAGATCAGTATGGTTCAACCCTACCCAAAAGCTTGATTTTTGACCTAGAAGATGGAAGACAAATGGAGATGAATCTCGGTGGTCAGCTACTTAATGCTCGAAAGCAAATTGACCAAACAGTTCGTGCGCTAGGTGCAGATAGTATTATTCGGATCCTGGATCCAGAAGGAAATATCATTCAAGAATCGTTAACTCCAGGAAGAGGTAAATAGAAGCTTAGGACATGGATCCTAAGCTTTTTTCATTGCCCTTTTTTATCAATGGACAATTTTGTCAAAAAGGTAACTTGTATTAGAACATCAAATAATCCAAAGGATAAAGAGAGAGGTGGTAATTATGGCAAAAGCAAACAATGGTGGACCGCATCAAATCCAATATAGTATTTGGGCTACCAAAACGGATGAAAAATACAAGGAACAAGTTCAAAGATATGTAAAAAACAGAAGAAAAAATGAAGACAATTCAAATGAAGATTTTTGAGTAAAACATCGATTTTAAAAGAGGTGTATATCCATGGATGACAAAATATTTCGAGCCATCACCCTGTTCTCTGGTCGTATTTCCATAGTTGATAAGCTAATGATTTTAATCTCAAACAGGGCGCGGTATGTTTATTTAATTATTTTACTTTGTTTATGGTTCAAAAATCGAGCTTCTAAACAGGCATCCAAGCAAGCTTTAGTGGCGGGTGTAATAGGTTATGTACTGAACATACTAATTAAGTGTTTCTATTTTAAACCACGGCCATTTGTAAAAAAACGTGTTGGGATTTTAATTCCCTCTAAGAAAGATTCTACTTTTCCAAGTAAACATACCCTACTCTCATTTGCGGTATCCACAACACTCTTTTTGTACAATCGAACAATTGGTTCGTTGATGATTGGATTGTCTACTCTAACTGGCTTTTCACGCATTTGGGTTGGCCACCATTACCCATCGGATATTATTTTTAGTGCCGTACTTGGTTCAATGACTGGCATATTTGTTCGTTATTACGATTATTTGCAAAAAAGAATGGCTTGGCTCAAATAACAGAGGAAATGAGGTTTCATTTACTTAAGATTTTTAATCAAGCTAACTAATCTTTGTCCGAAAAAAACAGTTAAAGCTTTAACTTCATTCCCTCATGTGTTGCATGAAATCCCAGTCTTTCATAAAATCGTAAAGCATCTTCCCTTTTCTTATCGGTGGTAAGCTGAACCACATGGCAGCCACGTTCTTTTGCCCGATGGATTGCCCATTCAAACATTTGAGTTCCAACTCCTTTACCACGGACAGCAGAAGAAGTTCTTACACCTTCAATCGTGGCTCTCCACCCACCTTGATGGGTAATATATGGGGTAAACGTCATTTGAAATACTCCAACTACTTCATTATCCATACATGCTACCACTAATTCATTATTCGGATCAGATGATATCGCATGAAAGGCTTGATGGTAACTCTCGGGAAGTGGTTTTTCATAACGCTCTCTTTTCATACCTAGCGGATCATCAGCCAACATTCCTACTATTTTATCCAAGTCACCTTCTTGGGCATTTCTAAATGTAAGTTTCGTCATTTCGCACTGCCTCCCCCTTATTATTTTTATTGTAAGATAAGGAAGGTGATAAGAAAATGGCTAAATGTTTATGAATATCAATAAGGAAATCTTATGGAATAATTCACATTACCTCCAGGAAACCGACCATTCATGCAATTTAACACGATCCTCTTCTGTGATGCGGTCACCCAAATCTCTCGCATGCCGAATTCCAGCCCACTTATGAAAAAGTTCAATAGACTTTAGTTCTCCTGCTATCTCCGTATAGCCTTTTAGCCAACCCTTTTCAAACTCTTGGAGAGTTGGTTTCAACTCCTCAAATGGAGAGGTCTGTCTCAATTGTTCAAACTGTAGAATTGAATATGTTCGAGCAACATCTAAACGCGGGTCACCAAAACCAGCGTTTACCCAGTCTAATACCGCTGTAATTTTCCCTATTTCCATCATTACATTCAGAGGATGATAGTCTAGATGGAGCAATGTTTTCGTGTCCTCTTTTGTTAGGGTGTCTATTTTTTCAAACACATCCTTTTCCTCATCAGTAGCAGGTTTTAACCAGTTCCCCGGGATTTGTATTAGAGTGTCCGCCTTCCGTAAATTATGTATTTTGGCTTGCACTCTCCCGAACTCTTCACCTATTGAAAAAGCCTGTTCAGGATTGCTGATCAACTCCTCCAATACTGTCTGCCCGCTTACCCAGTCTGACACCATCACAGCCAAATCATCTACTATTTTTACTGTACGGACAGCTGGTGCGGGAATCATTTGTGAAGCCGCAAAATCAATAATTTCTTTTTCCATTAAAAAGTCTTCATACCGATCAGCCGTAACGATTCGCAACGCTAGTTTTTTTCGGGTAGCTGTCTCCACCTTCCAAACCGAACTATCGAAACCACCATTTACTTGTTCAAAAGAAACATTGGCATCCTCGATAACTCCTTTTATAATCCTTCTTATATCCATAAAATCTCCCCTTCATAAACACAAAAGAAGCACGGAATTAACCGTGCACCTCTTGTTTATTCGGCAAATTAATCTGCCATGATACCCCGAATTGATCAGCAATCCAGGCGAACTTTTGACTAAAACCATAGTCATCCAGTGGCATAAGAATTTCTCCATCATCTGATAGCTTTTCATATAAACGGTCCATTTCTTCTTCAGACTCACAGGTTAAAAAAATTGAAAAGGAAGGAGTAAATGTAAATTTATGTTTTACATAACTATCAATACACATAAATTCTTGTCCCTTAAGTGAAAAAGTTGCTTCCATAACGGTTCCTTCATCACCTGGACCATTTGCACCGTACCTTGTGATACTCGTAATTTCGGAATCCTCAATTAAAGATGTGTAGTAATTCATTGCTTTCTCTGCATTCCCTTCAAACATCAAAAAGGGGGTCACTTTTTTCATAGGGTTGTGCTCCTCTCGTTCTCAAATGTCTTAATTATGTATTTCCATATCTCTTACTAAAGTTCCTTCTTACAGATCCTTTTCTTGTAGGAAAATATTTAGTTCCCTACTTCCTGTTTAACTCTTTCAAGGAACTCCTGAACCACATCATTATTACTTTTCTTACTTGCCAGCTTCATCATAGCACGTCCGACAAAGTTGACACCCTTATTAGTCCCTTCGTAAATAAACTTCGTACGATTCTCATCCATTTTTAATAATGAAAAAACAAGATGAACTTCAAATGCTTTACCTAACACGAATCTGATTTCTTTATGCTTTTTTTCATTTAAATCTTCATATGCTATGGTTTCTACGAAATAGGTTTCTAACCGTTTTCCTTCACGGTAGGTTTGCTTATGTTTAGCACCTACTTCGTTTTCCTGCTTTTCAACTAAAGTATGTTCTTCTACCTTTGGCATAATTCTTTTAATGTTCCGATCTGAAAATAGGTCCCATACCTTTTCAATGCCTGCTTCAATTATAGTTTCTGCTTTCCAATGAATCATATTTCTTTCTCCTCCTGTCCAGATGCAAGAAACTCATCTATTTCTTCTACTTTTATTAGTAAGTCATCCATTTGCATCTGTATTTTCGTTTTCTTTTCTTTTAACAAGGTTTCAAGATTTGCAAACGACTCATCATTCATTACGGCGATCATTTCTTGTACAGTCAGTCCGAACCGCCTCAATTTCACTAAAAGAATCGCCAAAAAATAGCTTCCATCATCATAGTACCGATAGTTGTTAGATGGGTCTATGATGGCTGGTTCAAGTAGTTTTATTTCTGCGTAATATCGTAGAGTTTCCTTGCTTAACCCCGTTATCTCCGCAAATTCACTAATTTTGTACATTGTGTCCCTCCTCTTTCATCCTAAACTGTGGGGCGCACCACCGAGTCAACATTTATATAATAATTTTACCTGAAAGAAAAAAGCATTACTGCAATTATTACAGTAATGCCTAGTTCATGCATTTTCATATTACGCCTCTGGAATCATCTTGAATCCTTCGATTTCAACATCTTCATCCACTTCAATCATAATGCAACGCTTGCCCTGATAATTGACCTGTCTCACGTACTTTAAATCTTGAGGACTAATCGTAATTCTTGCAACTTTTGTATCTATCTTAATAGACTTCGAATTAAACTTCGGCATGATGTTATTAGCTTTCAGCTCATATTTTTCATCATCAATAACTTTTTGGAACGCCATTTCGACTTTGTCTGTACTAACATCTTCTACACCACTTACTTTTAACACACGTTCCACATCTTTGTAGTCGAGTTTTGGTGGATCTTCCTCTTCATTTTCATCCATAACACGATTGATTTCTTCATACACATTGGCTAGTGTTGTCGTGTTAAGTTGATCGCCTACCACTTCACGCACAATTTCCTCAAACACGACTTTATCTTCCTGTGCCGTCATAATCGGTTCAGCATTTAAAACGTCCTCGATAAAATGGGGATCGAGTTGATTTGGCTTCCCTGCTGAGTATAAAACATGATTCACATCAGCTGAATTGTCTGTGAAGCTTGGGAACATAAAGCCCGCAATTGGAGCTGTCAGATTGATAATTGGATCCACCACAATATTGTACTTAAAAATCTTCTCCACATAATCAAACAATAACGACTTTTGTGGCTCCTCTGTTTTATTGATACTGCAAAGAATAAAAGAATGAGAGAACACCTCATCACGTGCATGTTCTTCTGTCTCTTCGTTCGTCTTCTTCGTCGGCTTTACATACTCCCCACGAATAAAGGTCACGACCACATCATGCTCATATTGAACATCATGGAACATTTTCTCGACTAATAGAAGCATTTGTTCTTCCCAGTCTTCCACTTCACTGGCTTGTAATCCAGTGTGTAAAACCAGTTGACTGTGGTTTTCTGCGGCTTCTTGCTGGAAACGCAGCTCGAATAACTTAGAATCCATTTGGCCAGTTAAGACCTTTTTAAAATTACTCATAAACAATTCTTGGTGCTCCCGTTCTAGCATCGGAAAAGGCTGAAGCTCTTGATGATAGATCTCGCTGCTTTCCTTCCGAACATACACATTAAAAATATCCTTTATTGTCATCTTGTCATTATCTAATTTGAACTGTCTACGAATAGCTGAAACATCTTTTTTATTCATGCCATGTCCACTCCTAAGCTGTGTTTAGAAAAAGAAAAAGGAGTTGCCCCGGCAGCTCCTCGCTTGCGTTTTTTAATAGTTTCATTATATAAGTGGGTTGTTTCCGTGTATTATTCTATCATTTTAATGGAGGCTATTTCTAATAAAAGTTTTGTTGGGATGGGGAAATCTTGCTTGGGTTGGTTGGGGAAGTTTCTTGGTATACTTTGGGAGATAGTATAAATTCATGTTTATGCCTTGGTTTTTGGAAATTTTTTTATGCTCTGGTTTTTGAGAAACTATTCTAAAATTCTGACGTAAATTTTGTTTATGTCCTAGTTTTTGAGAATCTCCCTGAAAACTCGAACGTAAATTCTATTTATGTCCTAGTTTTTGGGAATCTCTTTAAAAACTCGAACGTATTTCTTGTTTATGTCCTATTTTTTGTGAATCTTCCTGAAAACTCGAACGTAAATCTTGTTTATGTCCTAGTTTTTGAGAATCCCCTTGATAACTCGAACGTAAATCTTGTTTATGTCCTAGTTTTTAAGAATCTCCCTGAAAACTCGAACATAACTAACTACTAACCCTCCAACTCTTCATAAAACGTAATGCGATTATAAAAAGGATCTCTCACTGTAACTTCAATGGTATTCCATGGGGTCTTTTCAAGGTTTGGCCGTGCATAAGGATAATCTTTTTCCTTTAAAGCAGCATGATACTCTTTCAGGTTTGATACCTTTATTCTAATTGCACCACCAGGACTACAGTCTCCGTGGTGTTCAGTTAGATGGATCAGGCAATCATTTAAAGAAATTTGTCTATAAACTGGCATACCTTCTTCGAATTGATGACTCCAGTCCAATTTGAAACCTAAATAATGTATATAAAACCATTCTGCTTTTTCTATATCAAAAATTCTAAAAATGGGAACAACCATACTTGTAGACTCCTTTACTATTGTCATGAAACTTACCCAAAGAATCGGTCTAAATTCTCTTTACTACTTGGCTATCTCAGCACTATTTAGTATGTAAATTAAACTCTTTTAACCCAAATTGATTAGGAGGATTAGAGTCTTCTTGTCCTGCATTTTTATCATAAATAACGGTAACTTTCATTCCAATATCAGCAACTTGAAATGTTTCCTCAGTTGGCATAAAGTATTTCCCGTTGTTTTTCTGCGCAATTTCAACTCTTTCTTTTTCCGAAAGATCTTCAATATCTTTGGATTCCATATCTGGAACCACCAAAATTTTAAACTGATCTTGGTTTTGTATTTTCTGTACGATAACTCCATAAAATTTCACAATTTCTTCTGATTTATATACGGCAGTCTGGCTACATGATGCTAATAAAAATAAAACTATCAAACTCACAATTAGTTTACGCACCAAGGACACCTCCAGGTTAGGTATGACAATTATTATAACCTCCTAGAATCAAGTCTAGTATGTAAATCTACTTCGATGCATTCAAGCTCATTATTGCCTAAAAGAGCATCTATTACCTCTTTACTACATCCTACTACAGAGAAGTCAAAATCATAATCCGTATAAACGCACCAACTTCTATCCTCGCCCCACCAATAACTTGGAGATCCAAAATCTATAAACTCCCCCATCTCGTACAACTTATATACATCTTCCAGTTCCCCATAATACAGATGCCCGTTGCCGTGATTTTCTTGATAGTTGTTGATTTTTAGCAAATGGTATTGAAAATAACACGGCCCTTTGGTGAATGGGTTCATTACAGAAACGAATTCATGAAGAGTTTCTTTATCCATACTCCCCTCTTCACCAAGAATTAAGTATCGAGGAGTTCCCCCCAATACATGTGAGATGTTAGAACTGGTAATTTCCTTTGTAAAGGGAATTTTATACTTTTCGGCTAACTCTTTTAATGTTAACCTCTCACCATATTGAAAATGAACGGATTCCCCGGGCTTACATTGACTCCATAACAGGGTTTCATCTTGAATATTTAAGTCACGATAAATGGGATGGATAATTTTACAGAAGTGTTGAAATCTATGAGGTATTAAATTTGAAACATAGCAACCGTTCCAATTCTTAAAATCTATTGCTTCCGTTTCCTCTTGGATCCATTGAAACTGTTTAAAATCTTGGAGTTTTTTCATTCCTCGACCTCACTTTAACTTTCATTTCCATAAAATTAAGTTTCAAAAAAAGCGTTAACTCCTTAAAATCAACGCATCGTACATTAAGACGGAAAATATTCCATCGGTTCCGTACAATGAACGTAACCATTTTTCTTATAATAGTTCACGGCCTCTTCACTTGGCCATACAATAACAAACTCAAAATTATTCTCTTTAATCCAATGATTGATTGTAGAAAGTAGCTGACTTCCAATACCCGTATTTCTATGTTCTAGGACGGTATATACGTTGGTCATATAAGCAAATGGATAGGTTACTCTACCTGGACGTGGAACTTTTTGAATAAGCTCTATGTAAATGTGTGATGCTAGTTTTCCATCTTCCTCCGCAACCCAAATGAACCATTGACCACTATCCAATGCTTTCTCCAAAAACAGTTGGCATTCCTTTTCAAACTCATCGTATGATTCATTTTTCTTATTTTCATCAAATTCAATGGTAAAATCCCATCTCATTTTAATTAACTGCTTAATGTCTTGAGGTTCAGCCAATCTAATATTCATCGATAATTCCTTTCCTATTTAAATAAATATTTATAGTAAGCCGGAAACTCTCTAAGAGTCGAATAAACATCCCTTAATTCAAAGATTTCTGCATGCGCGGAGTAAACTTCTTCGAATCCAAATTTTTTAAAAGCAAGTTTTGTCCGAGAAATATGAAAGAATTGTGTAATGACCATCACTGAGTCTAAGCCTAATTCCTGCATGATTGCTTTGGAATTTTCAGCGGTCATATACGTGTTGTACCCATTGTTGTCTTCTATAATGTTTTCAGACGGAATACCCTTGTTAACTAGATATTCCTTCATTACTTTTTCTTCATCAAATCCCTCTACTCCAATACCGCCACTTACAATTATCGTTCTGAAATAACCTTCATCATATAGATCGACAGCCTTATCTAATCTAGCTTTTAATCGATTAGAGGGATGCCTGTCCAATTCTACCTTGTTCCCTAGGATAACTGCTGCATCAACAGTAGCCAATTCATCATTCACCCCGTCTATGATAATGAGTGCTGTTTGTAGGAAGATCCAAGTAAATAGGAATACAAAAAGAATCTTAACCTTTTTTATAAGTGGTTTTTTCATCTTAGGCACTGGATCCCTCCTTCAAAAGATTGATTGTAAAATTAGTGGTGTGATTTCTCTATCTATTTCCATTAAAAATCACTATTTCCCCACACTGTACGCTGTCTCACTAATAATCAGACTTAGCCTTAACCTACCTAGCCATTTTTCTGTTTCTGTTAAATCACGGGTTACACCATTTATTTCTTCATGATACTCTAAGCCATCAACCGCCATATAGGAGATATCACATTTCCCGACTCGATATGCACTCATCGCCCACTCAGCATCTGTCATCTTTTCCTTTGAGTACGCGTGTATTAGTTCTGCATTACTTCTTGAAAAAGAACAGGAACCAGCTGTAATATCAACGGTCTTCCCAAGCTCTAATGAACAAATTTTATTTGTGACTTTTTCGGTTTCTATCCATTCAGTTGGATGTGTTTTCATTGCTCGCGCTGTACGTCCTATAATAAGATATTTGTGTTTTGGCATCTCCTCCACGACATCTCTTAACTCTCCTAAATGATTATTAGACCAAGTTAGCAACCTATCAAAATCCATATAATGGAAAAACTGACTTTCTCCCGAGAGCCCAAACTGTAATACTTCTCTTCTTGCATGGGCCGCTCCCTTTTTAGGGATGACCTTTACTTTAAACCTACTTTTCTTCATTTCTTTAATAAGTTCTAATGAGGATTCTTCACTAATTGTAATAAAAAGCTCTGAATAAACCTCTTCAAGCTCTTGCTTAACTTTTTTAAATAAATGTAGACTTTTACCCAATGGATCATGAGTAACCGTTATAAGAGCGACTTTTGACAAAAGATTACCTCTCTCTCACATCTATATGCACTGCAAACAATATTCCCATATACCTGTATTCAATCGTTATCACCTCAGGTATTTCGTTTCCAATTACCCGAATTCCATAGTGCTTTATGACTTCTCTGTCTTTTTGATCATATAGGATTCGAAGTTTCTCAGTAGATAACTTTGGATGCACAGCCAATTCCTTTATAGGGTGATAAGTAATGTTGGGATCTTCATCCAAACCACTGCCAATGACTAAGTGATTAGATCTACTTACACCTAATTCATGTATAGGTGGTTCTTTCCCATTGACCAGTGCATTTTGCAAAAAGACATCTGAGGATCCTTTATTAACGATTTCAATTACCTTTTTCCACTCATTATCAGCATAAGAACTAAAGCCTGATACCATTAGTGGTGGATGAGCTTTTATATATAAATATCTGCCTACAAATATATTAAGAAAAATGATAACGAAAATGATAAGCCTTTTCCTCAAAACAACACCTTCTCTTTAAGTAAGATTCTTACTTAGCACCGAGAGTACCCACGACAGGATTCCAAAACAAATCCCTACAAACAGGAGCCCAACCCCACCCCAAAGTTGGAAGGGGCCACTACCGAAATGGCTAAATGGATAAGGTCCATTGATAATCCAAATGTACCGATTTGAATCTCCATGGATGAACCAGTAAAGAAAGAACGGACTTATTAAAGAAATGAAAGTAAGACCTAGGAAAAGTGAGGATAGTAGTTTAAGTATAATTTTGATGGTTTCCCCTCCTCCTTGATATCGCTATTTATTCCTAAGATATGAGTCGAACTAGTTTTTCATTAAAAACGTAATCCACTAATTCATCTAAGCTTCCTTCAACTTTGACGGCTTCTGGTACATGATAAAAGGTACTAGTAGTCTCGAGGTTATCAACTTCGCCGTTCGGTGAGTACAGGTAAACCGTTTTCCCTAATGCCAAGGCAATTCCGATTTCCACATGGGTCCCTTTTCCACCAGGTAAAAGGGCAATGAAGAAATCTGCTTCCATGACGGCTTCTTTCTCTTTTAATCCAATTTCCCTTAAATCTTCGAAAGTGGAGGCCCTGCTGTTTTGTGTCCAATCATATGTATGTACGTAACCCTTTTCCTTTAGCTGATGGCTAACATATCTTACGGCCTCTACATTTTTGAAGCTTGATGCTACATAAAATTTAGATTTAGATTTATTGTAAAACTCTTCCTTCAGTAAGCTAAACATATATAAATCATCAAACTTTCCTAGAGAAAACTCATAGTTTCTAAGAAGCCCTTCATTTGTAAAACCATATTTTTTCACTAGCTTTGTAGAGGCTGTATTTGGAGGTTCGATTAAGGCTTGAATCCTTTCAAGGTTCATGTGTTCGAATCCGTATTGAAGAATGGCCACTAATGCCTCACCTGCAATCCCTTGTCCCCAGAAGCTTCGATGTAACTCATAGCCAACATCTGCACGCTTGTGTTGATGAACCACATTTAGAAAGCCCACACTCCCAATGACCTCGTCCTTCCCTTTTAAGGTGATCCCCCATCTAATTCCCGTTTTATTTTCAAAGATAGATTGGTACCACGATATTTCACTTCGAACATCTTCTAGCGACGTAGCCGGTTCAAGTCCATAATACTTCATTACTTCTGTGTCCGATAAATATGTGAAAATTTGATTCTCATCACTAAAATCTATTTTTCTTAATTGAAGTCTTTCCGTTTCTAGAACTGGAAATTTCTCAAAAACATTTGTCATCTTTCATTGCTCCTTCGTGCTGTTAATTTTCTTTAGTTCCAAAATCCAACCAATAAAACCAAACAATCCACCTACCGCAAAGATTAGTGGAATAAATGAAAAGCTCTCTGTAAGGAGCCGTATCAGTCCTACTGTACATAAGAGTACCCCACAGATTATGCTGAGAATAGCTCTAAACTTACTGCTCACTTGGAATCCTCTCCTTGTCTACTAACGATCGACCAATTAAACTTGCAGATACAGGTTTCTTTCCCATTTCACGTGACCATACAGACAATTGCCCTATATGATGAATTTCGTGCGCAATAATATGTCGCATGACTTCCCCCCATGTATGAGTCTCAACTGTACCATCAGGTTCAGGAAGTTTTAACAATCTATTTTCGAAACTCGGTTCCCATTCGCGGACAAATACCTCTACCTCTTGTCTGTACTTTGCATCTAGCCCTCTAATTTTTTCAAGACTATTAAACTCTTCAAAATCCTCCAGACCAGCCGGTTTGCCTTGAAGAATCATCATCCAGCTCCATTCCACATCAGCAATATGAAAAAGAGTCTTTAGAATTCCACCTACACCACCTGTTCTAGGTTGTAATAACTCTTGTTCATTGACACTCTCACACCACTGGTACCACTCGTCACGTACCATCCAGTTGTATTGGAATAAAGTTTTCATTGGGGTTCCTCCTTATAGATAATTTTTAAAAATGGCACCGCAAGCTTTGGGAATTGCACCTTCAAACCCGGAATTGCACCTTCAAACCCGGAATTGCACCTTCAACCTTCGGAATTGCACCTTCAACCTTCGGAATTGCACCTTCAACCTTCGGAATTGCACCTTCAACCTTCGGAATTGCACCTTCAGCCTCGGAATTGCACCTTCAATCTCAGAAATGCACCTTCAACCTCGGTATTGTACCTTCAAACCCGGAATTGCACCTTCAGCCCCAGAATTGCACCTTCAATCCCGGAATTGCACCTTCAGCCCCAGAATTGCACCTTCAATCCCAGAATTGCACCTTCAGCCCCGGAATTGCACCTTTAACCTCAGATTGGACCACTCTCCCTACCTATCCTTCCTGCACACAACAATCATCTGATAACTATCAGCACTAATTGGTGTCTCGTTCCAATCTTTATAAAGATGTAAAATCTCAAACCCGTGTGCCTCAAGTAGCCTCTCCATCTCTTTAGGAAACACATATCTCAAACGAATGTTGGTCCGCTTTTCTTCTAGAATATTTCCGTTATGATCTAGAAATTTTCGAATGGTGACGTAGTGCTGGATTTGTTCAAGCGAATCATAGGTACTGATGGTGAAAACATCCACTTTTTCTTCAGTGTTTGGATCGACATAGCTTCTCCAGTACTCTTCCGTACTTGGTTGCAACAATTCCTCAGTAGAAGGAAACCTTGTCCCAAATATAAACACTCTACCCATTTCAAGGTGTCTATTCACAGATGCTAGTAATCCATCTTGATCCTCGTTCGTCAAAAAATGCTGAAATGAATTTCCGACGGAGTATATCAGCTGGCTTTTTTTATCCAAATGGAAATCAGTACAGTCTTGTTGGACCCAATCAATATCTAGATTTTGCTCCAGCGACTTCTTCCGAGCAGCCTCCAGCATTTTCCCATGTACATCTACACCTATAAGAGAAAACCCATCCCTCGCTAATTTAATAGTTGCTCTCCCAGTGCCACAAGCAATATCTATAATCGTACCGCTTTGTTTTGTCGCCCATTTTTTTAAGAAATCGATATCATCCATAAAACTATCATTTTCATGATCATATAATGATGGATCTTCATACTCTTCAAAGTTGTCTTTATTCATCGTGATCTCCTTATCTCTGTAAAAATTCAGCTAGTATCTCTCTCAACTCATTATCCTTTTGTAACCAAATGTAGTGTTCGGCTCCTTTCACTTCAACATAACTTGAATTGGAAATTAAATTGGCAAGTTGTTGAATGGGCCAGGCTGGTCGTATATCATTCTCTGCCCAGACAAACAGAGTTGGAATTCTAAACTCGGATAAGTTCTTTAAAAGATGAGGACTTTTTATAAATCGTCGCCATGAATCAATGAGAGTCCGATGAACGACTTTATTATGGGGGAAATCAAAGTGTGGCATGGCCTCGCTGACTTCATTCTTGTTTCGGTTGTACACCTCTTTCCAATCACGGTCATTCTGTATACCCGTGCCTGATATTGAAACGAACTTGTCAACTGCATTAGGATAAAGTAAAGAATAGGCTAAACCAACATCGGCACCCCATGAATGACCGATTACAGTCCATTTTGAATATCCATATGCTTCTCTAATTATTTCCAAGTCTCCTAGACAAACTTCCAAATCATACCCAACACCATCAAAACTAGACCTACCACAGCCTCTTGGATCAAACATAATGACTTCACATGTTTCATCTATTAAACTAGCAACTGGCTCCAAATAATTTGCAGTCCCTGGCCCTCCACTAATCAGGATTACGGGAGTCCCCTTTCCTTGTTTATATGTCCATATTTTGGCACTTTCCAATTGAATATATCTTTCCATTGGCTTCTCCTCTTAGAAATACGGTAATATTACTGCCTTTTCAATTTCTCCTGCTTCGTTCTTCCAAACATACACAATAGGGTGGTTCAACTCTTCAATCTTCCCTTTGAACTCAACCTTGTCGTAATTCATAAAAAACCGAAAGATCCATATTCCCTTTACTTTGAAGCTTTCTGTAACAGGTTCACAGGGAATTGGTGCATAACTTGCATCATGTTTTTTAAAAACTGGCGAGCTTATACATAATTTAGAACCATCTTCTATTTCGGTTGCTCGTCCAACTACATCCGAAGTAAATAATCTACCAATATCCAAAACTAACCAAAGAAGTACAACCGTGATAATAATAGTTACAATTCTTTTCATGATTACCCTCCGCCATTAAAGAATCAGTTAATGTGGCTAAAGTAGTTGGTTCTAGCATACTAAATGTTCCAAATCTTGTCACTTTTAGTAGGCAATTCAAGGAATAATTAAGGGAAATGTTTCGGAGGTTAAGGATTGCTTACAAATAGTTGTGATTTCCAAGAGTAATTTAACAATTTTTTACAAAAAACTTCTCAGAAAAATAGGTTTCTAAGAGTTTTCTTGCATTTATTGGAAAAAACTCTCAAAAGTATACATTTCCGAGAGTTTTTTCCATACTTTAACAAAAAGCTAACAAAAAGAAGTAGTTATTCTGCATTTTAAAATCTTTATAGATGACATTGCTGTTCTAAAATCAAAGGTATTTCCGCCAAACCCTCCACAATATAATCTGCGTTTATACTCTTATCCCAGTACTCATCCCTTTTCCAAATCCCTCTCATTCCAACCTCTTGAGCAGCCTTTACATCATTTATAGGATGATCACCAACAAACAAACATTCATTTGCTTCGACTCCTAGTTTACGAAGTGCTCTATGAAAAATCCTTGGATCCGGCTTTTTCAGCCCTTCCCATTCAGACACTAAGAGCGTCTCGAAATATTTCTCAATACCAAGGGCACGAATGTTATCCATCTGAAACTGGCCAAAACCATTTGTAATGATGCCAAGCAAAACATTCTGTCTCTTTAATTCCTCTATCGACCGAATGAGGTTTGGAAAAGGCACACAGCAAGACTTGAAATTCTCTAAATAATCCTCGAGTAGCTCTTCCCAGGTTATATCGGTTATATTAAATTCTTGGATTAACTGCCGATACACTTTGTCTTTCCACACGTAACCGCGGCCATCTAATTCTATGAATCTTTTTATGTATACGTTCTTCGCCACATGGCCAACCCATTTATGTAATCGATGATATTGGAATTCAATGAACTTTTTCACGGAAGCGTCCCGATCTAACAACGTCCCATCTAAATCAAAGAGAACAGCTCGTATCAATTCTGCAAACACTCCTTAAAGAGACTTTGACATATCCAACATGTTCGAAAAACCCAGTTTTTCATAAACCTCTCTAGCCTTTGTACTTGACCATAATCGAGCTCGATGTGCACCCTTTTCTTTCAACCATACACAAACTTCATCGACTAGCTTCGCTGCCAACCCCTTATTTCGATGCTGTTTTTCAGTATACACAGCTATTACCCATCCAAAAGGGGTTTGTTCTTCAGCAAGAGGGAAGGCATATTCTGTTCGTAAAAGTCCACCAGCACAAGCAACGATCTGATTATCCTGATCAACCACTACTCTAAACATCAGTTTTCCCGCTTCCCATTCTTTTTCAAATAAAGCTTTTACTCGTTTATGTCTTTCAGTATCTGGCTTTGGCACCCCGTCTATCTCTGCCATTTCGCTTGCCATCTGGTACCAATAATCAGCCATGAATCCTAACTCTTCTCTTTTGGCCCATTTAGTAATATACATGACCTACTCCTTTTCTAGCTTTAGATTTGGATTCTTATAGAAATAGTTGTAGAAATGCCAAAGCATCTGCTCAAAGCAGACGCTCTACTCCATTCATATTATCTATAATTGTTATGAATCGGTGTAAACAAATCATCCCCGCTATTGCGTACTAATGAAAAATTATCTACATTATCATGTCCATGAAGAATTGCATTATGATGATTGATGACTTGTTCTGCTGATAAGATTTTGGTATCGGTAGTCGAATGTCCATCACCTACGAGAGTCACATCTAATCCATGTGTAGTCGCTGCCCGAACGGCTGAGTCAATACAATGTTCTGTTTTACACCCCATAATAACAACATGTTCAACAACCTGTTTTTGTAAAAGTTCTAACAAAGAAGTCCCATAAAAAGCATTGGTTGATTGTTTGTCAATGATATGTGCCGTTGGTGGAACTGTAATGGACGAGTGAATTTGAAATCCATTTCCACGACCTTGAGCCACATCTAAATCCCTTACAAAAACAATCAGAACATCAGATTCTATCGCCATATTGACCACTCTGTTGATAGTAGACAATAGGTTCTCCTTATTAAAGACACTATTCTCTTCTAGAGTCCCATCCACTAAGTCTTGTTGAGCATCAATAACTAGTAAAGCTTGGTTCATAGCAAAACCCCTTTTTCTTTTATTTTTTGCTTATTACTACTTCTATTTGTTACAAAAAAGAACTTTATCTCTTCGACAATACATTTGCCTAAAACATTAGTCGTAATTTTCCACTTCTTGGTTACTAGTAGTTATTTATTCTTTTCCCTCGTCCATTCACATGTTTTACCCTGTATGGACGTTATAATTTCCATAATCAATTCATATACCTCAATTAACTTGTCCGGACAAATCCAGAGTGATTGATCGTTAGGAGTATGAAGAATGTCAGATACACCATTACAATTAAAAGGAATACTCGGTACCCCATTTGAAAAGAAGGTAAAATGATTACTAGCATACCAAGGATTGTTCCATTCAACAGATGGAAAATTGCTTTTAATGCTTTTTAATAATTGTTCCAACTCACTAGAACCAGCCATTAAGGTTAAATTATTAGTCCCTATTGTCTGTCCTACTCCATCAACGTTAATCGCTACAATGGCTTGATCCAAGCTGTCTTGGTAATCATTTAGATATACTTGATCGCCAAGACCTAAGTATTCTTCTGAACTAAAAGCAATACATTCAAAACTAGTATCTAAGCCACTTCGGTGGGCTAATTCCTCAGCAAGCAAAAGCATGACCGATACCCCAGAACCATTATCAAACGCACCATTTGTATCAAATACCGTATCGTAATGCGCAGTCAAAATGATTTTTTCTGGACGTTTCCCCTCAATCCTACCGATGACATTTCTCGTTTTCCCTGGGATCCTGTTACTTTTAATCAATACCGTTAATGCGTCAGTGTGGTTTTTAACTTTCACCCCTAGCTCAGGTGTAATCGTAATTGAAGGAATTTTAAAATCCCAGTCACTAAAAATAGGCAGATCACTACCCTTTTCCATTCGCACTGTAATGACAGCTGCCGGATTTTTCTCTTCTAACAAACGTATAACTTCCTGGTGATGCTCTGGATTGTATATGGAGAACCCCTTTGGTACATAGTTTTCTTTAGATAACTCTCCATATAAAAATACAATCTTACCTGTTAGGTTCGATGACAGTCTAAGCTCTTCTAGCGTGCAAAGTGGAATAACCTCAGCAGCTGCATGACACGGCTCTGAAAATGTATTCACTCTTACTTCATGTTTATCTCCGTTCATTAGGATATAGGCTTCCTCTACCTCCCAATTTGGAACCTCGAACTCTTGTAATTCTACTTCTAACCCTGCAGTACGAAAAACATCTTCTATGTATTCAGCTGCTTGGTGATTTTCCTTACTTCCAACGGGTCTTGATCCAATTTCATGAGTTATCTTTTGTAAATGTAGATTGATTCTATCTTGTAAAGATTGCATGATTTACCTCCAGATTTTGAGATACCTGCTGAAACAAATTATCTGCTCTTCTCCCAAACTTAGTTTGAAGATTAACAATCTCCGAAACTAAGTTTAGCTTATCTGGCTCAATCGGCTTCACTTTTGGTTCAGCCAGTAGCTTGATTAACTTTGGAACTTCCCAAAAACTTCTGCATGCAAATGAAAGATAATACGAGTACATAGGGATAGTTGTATCTCCTCTCCATCCCGCTTCCCCTAATCCTTCAACATAATGAGAGAATAGTAGTTCCATATATTCTTCAGCCCGATCAATAGGGATATCATCCTGACTTAAAGCAACTCCAAATAGCTTTCCAAGTTCTTCCCCTACACTGGAAATACTAAGGTACTGCCAGTCAATCAACTTAAAGTTTTCACCATTCGGATCCATGTACATATTTTGCTGACTTAAATCCTGATGGGAAAGAACTTGTGGCAGTTTTTTCAACATATCTAAATGCTTGTCCAAGTTCTGATTCAGGAGCTTGTAAGCACTCCAAATGTCCTCTGTTTCCTCTTCAACAAAGGGTAAAAATTCTTCCGGATTACTTGCATACATCTTACACCCATCAATCCAGGACTCTAGCCAATTTTGACAAATCCATTCTTGCATAGGAACGAGTTTTCCCGTTAGATAAGCTCCATGAAAAATTCCTAATTTCTTCGCAACGCTTGCAAACTGCGATTCAGTCCACTTCCCAGAGTTATCCTCCTTCAGCTCCTCTAACCAAATCCAAATGGAATCCTCCCTTACTTCTTCCACTGCATAGCACTTTGGAGTTCGAATTACGGTCGGTAGGTCTGATAATAGACCCGACTGATACACCAATGCCTCACGCTTCCAGTAATTATGATGCTGGGTATCATCCTTCTCTTCACTTTCAGGTTGAATTACCTTTACAACTAATGACCATGGAACCTCTTCTCCCATTACATCTGCTAAACCCGACAAACGAAAAATCCCTTTTGTTGTAAAATTAACAGTCCTAGATGACATTGCTTCTATCTTCCAAGTTTTTATTTGAAAATCAATTGTTTCTAAGATTCCAGATACACAAGTATGTAAAGTCTCTTTGTTTACTTCTATTTGCAGCAAGGATCCTCCCTCTTTTCTCATTGGATATTGTTTCGTGGCGGACTTAGGTTCCGCTATTTCCATAAATTCAGCCGTTTTGGGGGAGTTCGCGGACACAGATGACCTTATTTCACCATTTTCGCCAAAAAACACCTCTGATTTCACCGAATAACGGAACGTCTGTCCGCTTACTGCAAAAAAAGGGCTAATTTTTGGTGATTAACGGAACCTGTGTCCGTTCCCCTATCAAAATTAAGGAAGATACCTCTCGAAAATAAATACAACTTCACCATCACGCTCATAAAACTCCGCGAATCCAGCTTTTCCAACAAGCTCCTCCGTCTCAATTCGCATTGGTCTTAAATCACCTGCCCAATCTAGCCAATAAACAGGTACATCCTTAGATACTTTCAACTTCGTTGGCGTTTCTTCCTCATCTAAATGAAAACCATTCGGTGCATCTGGGTCTGGAACAAAATCAGCATATGTGACTTTTAACTCCAACTCATCCCCAATTAGGTTAACCTCATGAACTAAAGCTGTTCTTGAATCCGTTATTTCATGAATCAAATCCATCAAGATAGAGCTATTGATATCCGCACTTTCAGAGATATGTTCTAACCGCCTAATCATACCTTGCAGCTCCTCAATATCCGCGTCCTTACTTTGTAGAAGTTCCGCTTGTCTATGAATGGTTTCTTGCTGTTCTTGTGTTGTTTCTTCAAGTACATCCAAACGTTCTTCTAATTCGTCGAAACGATCTTTAAAGTCGTTAGTAGCCCCTTCATCACTACAGCCGCCTAATAAGAATAATAGAACCGCTATTGCCGTTACTGACACCACTCGCATTCTATAAATCTCCCCTTCTTAGAACAAATATCCACCGAACCACCATTCCATCAAAACCACTTAAAATTATCTCTGAACTATGAATCCTGTGCCTGCTTATTTTCATCACCTAATTTAACGATGTAATCTAATAGGAAATGTAATAAAATCAAGGGGAGGATCGAGTCTAATCCAATATAAAGAATAGAAAATATTACTCCTACAATCGCTGTTCTTGTAACTCCGACTATAAACCCTTGATAGGTGTGTGCCAAACCAAAAATAAGTGAGGCCACCACAATAACAACCCATATGGATAACTCAGGAAACAAATAGGTTAGAGCATAGATCAAGAATCCTCTATATATAATTTCTTCGGTTATACCAGCAGTCAAGGAAACATAGTTCCACAACTTTTTCTCCTTTTTCGAAACTGGTAGCATGACAGAAATACTAGAGTTCTCCCACTCTTTCGTTTTTTTATCTGTTAACTGCTTCTTCATTTTTTCACTAAAGTGGTAGCCAAGTATGTAATACAATATAAACAATAGACTTAAACTTCCCAACCCAAGTCCTACATATGTGACCCACGGTCCAAGTAACTCAGTATTAATGTTTGGAATCGAGAGCCCAATTTGACCCATTGTTAAATCAGTAAACAAAATCAGCAGCAAAATAAATAGGGTTGGCATCCATAACCCAATGATGGAGTTCACATAATATCGAACCCTTGCCCCATCGTCTATAACAACTTTTTTTAAAAACTTTTGGAAATCAAAATAACCGATAATAGGTTCATATACTAAAAGAAATACAAGCAATACCCAAAAGCCAATTACCATCTTATATCCCCTCTCTCCATTTCCATTTTAGCATTTTATTCCAATATCAGTATGTTATTATTCTTGAAAGTATGAAAAAAAAGAGCACCTATAAAAGGTACTCTCAGTTCCTCTAGAAAATCTCTTCCGCATCTTTAGGTATTTCCCTTACCCGCTTCAGATACTTCATCATATTCTGATCATCCTGCATTGGATACGTAAAGGAAAGCTGATCCGCCACCTCTGTACCCAGTTTCCTAAACAGCTCACAAGCTACAAATATAGAATCCCAGAAACTATCATAGTCACTGGTATAATAAGTTTTCTCATACATTTCCCAATAGTTTGTGGGAAGATGCTTTTTGAAATACTTTCCTAGTTTCCCGGGTGAAATGGAAAAATCATGCTGGGCTCCGATCCACCAGGAAATCATTTTTTCTAGAGGGTTTCTCGATGTGTTTTCAAACATCCAGTTTGCATACGGCAATTCATCTCGCCATATTCCTTTAGCAACATTCTGCAAACACCACCAAAATTCATTGCAGTAATTATGATATAGCTCTTCTGTAGGTCGCTCTACATGATAGTCCTTATCACTAGGCTCAGGAATGGAAGGTAAAATTTGGTCCTTATCCAGTAATGGAACCGTAAGCTTATCCTCTTTGTATTCATCCAGCATGCATTCTCTGGACTGAAGTCGAAGATCAATTCGATTGCCATCCTTAAACAACATTAAATACATGTAGGAGCGATCAAAATCCACTTCCCTTCCAACACTTTGATCATTTTTATCTGGTTCTTGTTTAATCAATAACTCCCCAAAAACATGGATCCAATCTTTATCTTCAATAAATGTTCTGGTCTCATTAACTACATACACAATATCGTAATCTTGAAAGATATCCTTCGGTACATTCGGATTCGTTCTCGAACCATTCATATAAACTGCCCGAATTCTCTCATCCTCTCGGGCAAATCCTAAAATTAAATCAAACATTTCCTGCTCTGTTCTCAAAATATCGACACCTCTTCTATACAAGATCTGAATTTAATACTTTCCATAAAAATTAAGTATATCCTTTTTTAATATTAAAATTTTCCTGATTTTTGAAACTAATTCATTTTTCCTTCGTATAAAAGGAAGAATCTTCAATTCCATGAACGATATTTTTTAAGGGGGGCTACTTTTGCACAACGAAGATCAAAGAAAAGTCATAACAGTTGTAATTGGAATCATGGTATCCTTATCTGCACTCGTATGGGCTATGTTAGGACCAGCCATTAAACAAACCATTTTTATGCCACGCGATGCTTTTTTCTTCGGAACCGAAGGAACGAGTGTCTTACTATCTATGGCGGGATTATTTGTGCTTGGAGTTAGTATTGTATTGCTCGCGATTGCATTTAAAAACAAGAAATTTAAATGGGGATTATTCAGTAGTTTGTTAGTCATCTCACTTGGACTTCTCGTTGTCTCCTTTGACGACTATTTTTACTATACTCCTAAAGGAATTCACAACAATAACCTTACAAGCATTGGAACAAAAGTAACGGAATGGGATGAAGTCGCCTCTTTAACCAGTGTTTATGTAAAAGGTGAATCGGGACGACAAACGCCGCAAAGCCTTATTTTCGAACTGAAAAATGGAGAGAAGATTATAAGAACCCTAAGTGGTCAATTAATCCTTGCAAGAGATCAAATCTCTGACACACTCATGGCCATGGGTGGAAAAAGCATCATACAAATTCTAGACGCAAAGGGAAATGTATTAGAGGAATATTCTGATATGTAGTCCGGAATATAAATTAAATTATTTTAAAAGGAATATCCGGCATTGAAAAACGGTCACCTGACTTCGTATACCTGAAATAATAAGAAAAGGATGCGGAGGAACACTTAAGTAGTTCGGTTGTAAATTGAAGAACCGAATTCACGAGGTTAATATCTAAGGTAAATCGTACATTTTCAAACAACAAAATCACAAACGCAGAGGATTTGGCAACCCTCTGCGTTTTTTATAATCTTTGCCTGTTCTTCAACAAAAGCACCCGTTAATCAAAAACTTAATATTCCGACATTAAACTAACTATCAATGTGATATATACCAAATGAAGATACTTTATTATTTTTAAATTCAAACCACAGATTA